>JBGOWL010000083.1:0-6670 GCA_041478585.1 Dehalococcoidia bacterium
CAGTGGGAAACAAACCCGCCTGCTAGAGTAAGGCTGACCTTAGCCCAGAGTGGTTTTCTCCTCACCACTTCGTATACAGTGGCCCCAGCTAATAAGTGCGCCCCAACCCACATTCCTACCCTACTCCCTGACAGACATTCTCTATATCATCGCTATCTTCCCAGCCAAAAGACCATGTGCGAGATACACCCCCTCCCCCCACCAGTAGAATTTGGGCACCCTATACCAACCAGTTCGGAGCAAAACCAAATGGCGGCATCAGACTATATCAGTGTCTCCAAAAGCGGCCACCAGCCACGCCGGGGGCCATTCTGCTGTCGAGTTCCCTCCCAGAGATTCGGCGGGGGCCTGCTGCAGTTTGCTAATGAGCCATCTGAGAAGCCAGCCATGACCCTGCATTTTTATGGAGAAGAGAGGATTCGTGGTGTCATACCGCCCATGCATGTTCTTGGCGAAAACATCCACCTGGTAAAGATGAAGTCTGTCTCTCACTTCTATGCATACGGCCTCACCCATAAACACTCTCACCGTGTCACCGGGGTCGTTGGTGATATCGTCCTCGTACTCCTCGACAGCTAGCGCATCCGCAGCTTGAAGAAGGCTGCTAATCTGTTCACATAGTTCCCTTTGCATTTCGCACCCCCCTGACCAGAATCCGCTTGCTTGAAGCAAGTGTGAGCCTGGAGCCTTTCGTGCCAAAAAAGAAAACCGACCCCAGTGGGGTCGGTTTCACTACTAGCTCCTCACCGCCCAAGTGACCATCTACGGGCAGTGACTCATCGCTCCCCTGTGTCTATACTGGATTTATCCCAGGTTTTCTGTATCTTGTTTCTACCCTATTAGTCGGAGGAAGACGACCAAAACCCTCAATCCCAACTGCGCATGCCCTTCCAGCGAAATCAAGGGCAGAAAGAGTAAGCAAAATGGGAACGTGCACGTTATTCAGAAGCCCTGCCGCCAGCCTGAAGCGCTCATCTGCCCAACTGCACAATGTCAGAATTCTTGTGTGAGATGGCAGAATGCGGACTTGACGCAACCCGCAGGAAAACGAGGCGGATCTGGACAAAAGCGGCTATCAGTCGAAAGGCCGGCACGATAGCCGCGGAAGGCAGTGCTACAATGGTGGTGGGAGGAGGCAACTGAATCTGGTCTTCGCTTGGCAATCCTGGCTCGCGCACTCAGTTCTATTTGACCTTGAATATGGAGAAGGTTCCGGTCGCTTTGGCAACAAGACGTCCATCATTTGCGATTTCTGACTCCAGGGAAGCAATCCTCTTGCTCCTGTGAAGGATTCTTGTATCACAGGTCAGCCTACCCGATGCCACCGCCTTGAGATAGATGATTTGGATTTCTATGGTTGCACACAGCTCATCATCTTCCATACATGAGTAAAGTGCGCCTCCCATGCCGGTGTCGGCCATCGAATAGATGACGCCCCCGTGCAGCACCCTGTGAGGGTTGAGTAACCGTTCGTCTACCTCCAAGACACACTGACTGTGCCCGTCCTCACACCTGACGAAATTCAGGCCTATGAGGTCTCCGAACGGATTGAACCCTCCTGACCCCGGAGGTATCTTCTTTGGCATAAAGATTTCCTCAAAATTCCTACCCGAAACTATAGCACGGGCTACCTCTCACGCCGTACACGCACCCCACTAGAACTGTAGTTCCTTTCTGAGTATAGCGAAGAATTTCTCTTTCGCGTGCTTCTCATACCAAGGATGATGGCCACAGTGCTCCAGTAGTATGAATCGGAAGTTGTCCACGAATCTAGAAAGCGGAGTCTCCACCCCTTCGGCAGGATGGGGATCGTACTCTCCATGGATTGCTACCACTGGACACTTTGTTTCGTTGCCAATCGTCAGAAGCTCCCCATTGCTTCTCATCTCTTCGGCATCTCTCCAAACACTCTGATAGATATCGTACTGGTATTCAATTACCTCATTTTCATGAGGCAAAGGATCATGGGAATCTGCCTTAGCTATGAGTTCACCGAGTTGAGCAAAGATTGTGTTTTTCTCTTTTTCAGCCGGGTCGTTCAATTCTTTGGTCAAGTGATCTATTCTCGTTCTTTCTTCTGGTGACAGACGACTCAGTCGAGTTTTCATAATATTGGCCGCATATTTGTCTTCGAAAACGCCACTACTGACAAGTATCAGCTTCTTGACGAATGAAGGGTTCCAGGCTGCAAAAATGAAACACAGCATTGCCCCCCAGGAGTAACCAATCAATGTGATTGGAAGATCCCCGTTGTCTTTCAATATGGCCTTCAATTCCTCAAGCTGTCCCTTGAGGGTACCCTTGGACTGAAACGGTTCCAAAACGCCGTATGTTAGAGACAGCTCTCTTGCAACCGGTGCCATTTCTCCAGGGGCACCAGGCCCACCGTGGATGACAGCTATGCTATAAGGAGCTTTCCCGTATTTCCTTGGATTGCTCATGTCAGTGTTTGTTATTGCACACCTCACACCTGTCACCATCACCATTGTACCAGGCCCGGGAGGAACTCTGTAGAGCATATGGACCTGCCCATTTTGTCCCATGAATCTGAAAGATAGTAAGCGCAATGCTTATATCTTCAGTTGGACAAAGTCAACTTGACAAATTCGCCTGTTGTCTTAGAATCATGCCACGATCATTAACACTCCAGAGATCGGCCCTATATAGAGAAATCAAAGGCTGGCAGTCAACCTTGAAAGGGGGGTGAACCTGACTTCCCGGGACAAGTCGGGCTAGTGACTGACCAGCCCTTCCCTTTTATGCTAAAGTGGTCTGCGCTGCAGGCCAATCCCATGTGATAGCCCCCTCAGTCATGGACCCAGAATCCGTGGGGTTGAAGAAACGTCAGGTTGGGGTGATATAATAGCGCTGGAATCTCCTGCTTGTCGTTCCAAAGAAGTGAAGGCTTTGCACTCGTTATGTCAGAACTTCAGAGAATCCCCAAATCTACAAAGGAGGCCATGGTGACCCAGCCGGCAGACCTAGAAGCGAGAATCCAGAGTCTCGAAGATATCGAGGCCATTAAGAGATTGAAGGCAAAATACTGGCGTTGCCTCGACAGGAAACTGTGGGATGAGATAGCTGAGTGTTTCACTGAAGACGCTTTCGCAGACTACGGGCCGCAGATGAGGTTCGAAGGGAGACAAGCTATCGTCAAATTCTTGAAGGATAGTCTGGGACGGGAATCAGTCATTTCCACTCACGGTGGCCACAACCCTGAGATTGAGATAACGGGCACTACGTCCGCCAGGGCCACCTGGGCATTGAACGACTACATAGTAATCCAGCCTAACACCAAGAGGAGAGGCTGGGGGTTCTACGAGGACGAATACGTCAAAGAAAACAACACGTGGAGGATAAAGACCACCAAGGAGGCTAACATCCTCGAAGAATGGGACACGACCAAGCGCTAGCCAGTATCCTGGCTACCTTGCACCAGTTTCCACAGTTACAGATGCCACCGCAAGTCGAACCAGTCGACCGCCCAGGTGCAGCATCAGATAGTATTCACAGCCCCCATGCTCTCCGGACTCTGCTTGTCCTGGCAGCGCCTTGCAGGGGACTTTCAGACTCCCCTGGGAGGTGACTGACCCGGCGTCCTCCTTCAGCATCTCCGAAGATGCCCGCCTGTCGGGGCCTTTGATGGAGAGAATCATGTGATGTTCTCCGCATCCTCCGAGAGTCACCCGTGAGAACATCCACATATACTATCCACTTGTATCGGGTTCAACCCGGTAACCTGTATGAAAGGAGTCCATAGTGAAGAAGCTACTACTCATTTCTGTGCTCATAGTCACCTTTGGCGCACTCTTTCTGGGGTGTGCAGCCAAGACGCAATCCGAAACCGACGCCGTGGAAGACGCCATAACAGGGCTCTTCTCCGCCTACAACGCGGGGAACTATGACAAGTGCATGGACTACCTCGTCGGTATTACCGATGAGAATGAAGACACGATAAAGGCCGGGCTGGCGATGGCCCATGGATTCACCGGGGACATTGTTGTCCAGGTTGAGAACGTCACTGTCGATGGATCAACCGCCACGGCCACCGTGACAGCTACCATCCAGAATCAGACGGAAACGAAAGAAATGACTCTGAACAAGGTGAACGGTAAGTGGAAGATGGCCGGTGAGGAGGCCTTCTCGCAAGACTAGGACAGCCATCAACGCGATCATAGAGACAAAAGTCGCAGAAAAACAGACCACATTATTAGAAAATAAGACAGGTAGGAAGGTTCACCCCCCTTTCTAGCGAAGTAAAAGCCCACCTTTGCAGGTGGGCTTTCTTCATTTCCTCACCCCGGCTGCCCCTGCAAAACTCGAGGCCATCTTCAGAACTAACTCACAGTACCCCTCCCCTCTGTTTCCATCCCATCTTTCGAGCGCTTTGGGTCAGAATATTTGGCCACTTGGGGCTTCACCCGCTTGCAAGTCGCACGGACAATTGAATGGTAGTCTGAACAACTGGAGCTGACTGAGGCAGAAATGAGAATCGGGACTTTTGAGGGAATCTGCACAAACTGCAATCTAAAGACGATACACAGGTTCGATAGTCTTGGGGTGTTGCGCTGTGAGGTGTGCCAGCAGTCGATGGCCACGAAGGATTTCTACTGCCCCCGATGTGGCAGGGCGAAAACCCACTGCAAGTATTGGGACGTCTGGACGTGCCTGGATTGTGGTCATACCAAAAGGGAAGACGGTGACTGAGGGCGACGACTGTGGGCGGATGCGGTTTATGAAAGCTTAAGATGCCTCCCCTCATTGATACATACAAGCCCCCCTCCGTATCTGTATCCAAACCGAGGTTGGGTGGTATAATATCGCAGCACTTTCGTACCATCCCAGGTGCATTGACAGAAGGAGACAAATGCTTACCTGCCCAAACTGCAAAGGGATCGGTGAGATCCAGGGGCCAAGGTGGTCACCACAGATAGACTGGTTCACAGAGAGTTGTCCTACCTGCAGTGGAACTCGTATGGTTCAAGACCACATCAGCAGATGGGCATTGTGCCCCAAATGTCTGGGTTGGGGTAAGGAGCCGCCGCCGAACGAGCGTCCTACCTGTTCGGAATGCAAAGGCTTGGGCGTCCTGCCAACAAGCAGAGCAGAAGGCAAACTGTAGCTGATGCCCCTCGTCAGGCCATTCTCTCCGCACACCTTACCGCAGCGGCGCCTTGTGGAACTTCGGACTGTCCCCCATAGCAACAGGGCTCGTGAGCCCAAGAATCTAATCATTTTCTAAGCATCTTCTAATCTAGTCCCAATCTATCATTGCGTTTCGTGGGGTATCATTAAGAGCATATCCTGCAAGGACGAGGCAAAGATGCAACTGACAGTCTTACAGGCTTACAGGAGAATTTCCAAGCCCTTTTGTGCTCAAGTCACGGTACACCAGTGCCTTCAATGTGACCATACGTGGCAGGCTCGAAAGAAGGCAAGGCCAAAGAACTGCCCCGGTTGTGGTAGTGGCCGATGGGACGAGCCTAGGGTTAGGTGGGCATGGTCCAAGCCCTATCGGCACGCTATCGATTGAGGGCAACGAAGGCACCCTCGCAGACAGATCATCGCCCAACACCAGCTTGACACTCTCCCCCAGTCCCATGTACGATTCGCACATCCATTGCAGCAGCACTGAGAGGAGAGCGGCAAACGTCGAGCTGTATTCATTTTCTTGGGTTTGAGGGAGGGATTCGTGAGTAACGGCTGGGCCAAGATAAAAAGACCTGACAAATTTGAGCACTTCTTGAATAGGGCAGAGGTTGTGTCGGAAATGAGTACCTGTCTAAGAAGAAGGATAGGCGCGATTATTGTCAGCAAGGATGGTGTAGAGCTTAGCTCGGGTTACGTGGGGTCTCCGAGGACGACAGCTCATTGTATCGACACCGGAACATGTCTCAGGAGGGAACTCAACATTCCGCCCGGTGAACGATACGAATTGTGCAGGAGTGTGCATGCAGAACAAAACGCCATAATCAATGCCGCCAGGATGGGCATCAGTATAGTCGATGGGGAAATGTATATCTCGAGTGAAAGACATAAGGATGCATATGATGCCAGTCGGGGAGAAAATGACAGAATCTATGGGCCGTGTATGATCTGCAAGAAGCTGATCATCAACACCGGGCTGGCGAAGGTTCATATGAGAGAACGGGGTGTCGGGGTAAGAAGCTATGATATCACGGAGTTGAAGGAACTGCTGGCCCAAGAGGAGAAGGAGATCAGAAGGAGTCTCAGCTCCAAGACCAAGAAATGATGCAGCTATGAAAGTAGTGTCGATTGTTGGTATGGCAGGCTCAGGTAAATCAGAGGTGGCCAAGGTATTTGAGAATAGTGGCTTTGTCAAAGTGAGATTCGGAGATATTACAGACGAGGAAATCAGCAGAAGAGGGCTGTAGCTAAACGAGAAAAATGAACGGCATGTCAGGGGACAACTGAGGAAAGAACACGGGATGTCAGCCTATGCCAGGCTAAGCCTGCCCAAGATTGATCACCTCCTGAAATCGGCTGATGCCGTGGTGGATGGTCTCTACTCATGGGAAGAATATACCCTAGTGAAGAACCGCTACGGCGACCGTTTCACCGTGGTTGCAGTCTGGGCATCTCCCGAGACAAGATACCAGATGTTGACCAAAAGGCCAATCCGACCCCTGACACACGAGGAGGCCGTCAG
>JBGOWL010000214.1:0-3756 GCA_041478585.1 Dehalococcoidia bacterium
CAGGCTATCGCACAGTGTTGTAGTCTCCAAACTGATGCGTGTCTGTCAGGAGGAAGGTATTACTGTTGAACCACAGAGCCTGGGACTTGTTGCCAAGAGTGTCTCTGGCAGCCTTCGTGATGCTGAGAACTTACTTCAACAATTGGCTGTCTATTACGGCAACAAGATTGATACACGTCAGGTCGAAGACATACTGGGCATTACCACCGATTCTAGGGTGAGGGAATTGGCCAGGCAGATAGTAGAGAAGGATATTGCTGCCGGGCTCGAGACCGTAAATAGTGTTGTTGGTGACGGTCTCGACCTTCAACAATTCAATCGAGGGCTGGTTGAGTATTTGAGAAATATGCTGCTGGTCAAGTCTGGAGCAGCAGCATCGGTTGATGTTGCATCAGAAGACCTGGCCGAGATAAAGGCCCTGGCAGATGGGATATCGGTGGAGAATATTGTTGAGTCCCTCAAGCTTTTCGGACAGGTTGACTTACGTTCAAGAGACTATACCTCGTTGCCATTAGAGATAGCGCTGGTGGAGTCCATTTTGGCTGCGGGTGGTGACACACCTATTGCTGATGAGGAGACGGGTGTGCCAAAGAGGGAGAAAACGCCCCCAACGTCTCCAGATAATGGGGAGATGCTCTCAGCCGAACCACCTGCCGCTGTTCCCAATGCTGAACCGTCCCCGAAAGAGACTCTTCCTGCTACAACACAAGAGCCTGAACTTGAACGGATTAGAAGCCAGTGGGGCGAATTTGTAGATACACTGAAGGGTGTAGGCTCGGGTGGCAACCTGGATGCATTCTTGAGAAGTTCTTGCGAACCGGTTGCTGTTGAGGAGGATACCCTTGTTCTGGCTTTCTATTATCCCTTCCACAAAGAAAAGATAGAGGATCCCAAGTATTGTCGCATGGTCGAGAGAAAGCTCAGTGAGAAGTTTGGCAGTCCCAATAAGGTGCGCTGTGTTCTCAAACCAAAGGCCAGGCAGCAGGCCATCGATGGGCACCTGGTCAAGGCAGCCCTGGAAATGGGCGGTAGAATCACCAGTGTTGTTGAGGACATGACTATGGCAGGAGAGGAGAAATCGAAATGAACAAACACCTAATGCGCCAGTTCAAGGATCTACAGACGAAATTGGCCAAGGCCCAAGAAGAGTTGGTCAACACCAATGTGGAGGCAAGTGCTGGTGGGGGAGTGGTTACGGTTGTTATCAACGGACAACAACGATTCCAATCAGTGAAGATATCTCCTGAAGCGGTGGACCCCAATGATGTGGGTCTTCTGGAGGATCTGATGCTGGCAGCCATAAACGAAGCCATGGAGAAGTCCCAACAATTGGCTCAGGAACGACTTGGGGGATTGACTGGAGGCTTGAATATACCGGGCCTCTAGAGGACGGGGTTAGCTTTGAAGATAGAATTTGTTCCTACTGCGCAACCGGTCTCTCGGTTGATTGAAGAACTGCACAGGTTGCCTGGTATCGGACCGAAGACTGCCCAGCGTTTAGCCTATTTCCTGCTGCAAGCTCCCGAAGGGCAAGCCAGGGCATTGGCTGAGGCTATTGTGACTGTGAAGGAGAAAGTCATCCTCTGTTTGGTATGCCAGAACATCACCGAGGTGGACCCCTGCTTTATCTGCCGAGATGAAGGGCGCGACCATACAAAGATATGCGTGGTAGAAAAGCCTTTGGATATACTGGCTTTAGAGCGCACCCGCAAGTACGACGGTTTGTATCATGTGCTGCACGGTGTGCTCTCACCGGTGGAAGGAGTGGGTCCGGATGACCTCAGGATAAAGGAGCTACTTGTTCGCCTTCAGAATGGTTCGACAAAGGAAATCATCTTAGCTACCAACCCGAATCTGGAAGGCGAAGCCACCGCAATGTATCTCAGCCGCTTGGTAGCTCCCTTGGGCGTAAAGGTGACTCGCCTTGCCCGAGGGCTACCGTTTGGCAGTGACTTGGAATATGCCGATGAGGTAACGCTTACTCGTGCTCTTGAGGGTAGGCAGGAGGTCTAGCCGAGGAGTTCCTTAGGATGAAAATAGAAGGTCTACTCAAAGTCGGTATTGCAGTGAAAGACCTGAGCAAAGCAGTGGATTGCTTTGCCGAGGTTCTCGGAATGGCGCCAGGAGAAATCGTTACCTACGAACCCTATGAGGTGAGGTATTGCCTCTTTGAACTAGGTGATTTTTTTCTCGAACTAATGGAACCCACCACCGCCAATGGACCGATAGCCAAATTCATTGAGACTCATGGGGAAGGTTTGCAGCATCTGAGTATACGGGTTTCAAATATCGAAGAAACAATGGCTGAGCTAAAGGAAAAGGGCTTTCGATTCGTTCAAGAAGCCCCGGTGCGTGAAAATGTTGCTTTTGGCACAGCTAAGTTCACTTTTCTTCAACCCCAATTCTGTCATGGTGTGCTACTGCAACTGGTGGAGGTGCAGCAAGCAACCAACACTTGTTGACATAGGTTGTCAGGATGTCAAAAAGAGAGCGATTTTGTGACTGCTCACAAAATCGCTCTGCTGCTATCTTGATTAGGATATGCGCTACTGCTGATCTAAATACAAAGCAGTCTCACACCAGTCTCTCGTCCACTCCTTGTGTTTCTTGCGGTCCACGGTGAGCTTTCAACTTAGAGCTTGAAGATATTTACGGCGTTGTCCCGCAAGATTTTTTTCTTGTTGTCATCCTTCAAAGACAATTCCACAAACTCTTTCTTGCAGCGGGTCAATCCGAAACCATTGGTGGCCCAGAAAACCTTCGTACGCCCTATCGGGCCATCAAGGAAGTCAACAGTGGGCTTGTGGAGACCTGATGGGTAGTAGGCGCCGATGTTGCCGTACACATTGGGGTGTCTCCAGATCATAGAAATCCACTCATCGATCCAGGGCCAGCCAGTGTGGGTCAGCACCATGACGAGGTTGGGGAAGTCCATGGCCACCTCGTCGGCATACATGGGACGGCCGATCTCGCTCGGCAGAGGCTCGGCTGAATGCCCTGTCTGAAAGGTGACAGGTATTCCCAGTTCAATACATTTCGCATATAGCGGGTAGCATTTTGCATCACTGGCCTTGACGCCAAAGCTATTGGGATGGAACCAGACATACTTGAAACCATGCTCTTTGACTGCCTTCTCCAAGTCCTTAAGGCTTTCCTCAATTCGAAAGGGATTGTAGCCAGCGCCACCAACTATTCTCCCCTTGCCCTTATCCACCAATTCAGCGATTCGCTCCATGGTGAAGCTGGTCACCAGCTTGCTCTCACGCCTTGACCAGATCAACTGCTGGTCGACGAAGGCTTTCTCTACCCCTATTTCATCCATCTCCTTGATCATCTCGTCAAGCGAGGGCTTGTACGAAGAGGCAACAACTTTCCATCCATCTTGCGCTGGCACACCCAGCTTCTTCAATACCCCACCAAACGTGCCTTTGACGCAAGCCTGAGATTCATAGAAACCCCACACATACTTCCACTCCTCCTCGGTAACAATACCGGCATACCCTGCCCGGCACATGGTGTCGATAGCCTGGACATCTTTCAGCTCCATTCGTTTAGCCCCTTTCTCAGATTTTATGTTCGATATTTCGTTACTTTCTCCGTCTTGTTCAGGTAAGCGCGTGTTCTGTTCTGGCGATGATGTCATCCTGGAGGGACTTGGTCAGGTCGACGAAGTAGGCGGCATAGCCTGCCACTCTGACGATGAGGTCAGCATGTTTCTCAGGATGTGTCTGGGCATCCTTCAGGATCTGGGGGTCG
>JBGOWL010000135.1:0-5015 GCA_041478585.1 Dehalococcoidia bacterium
CTATCAGACTCCGCATGGTGCCCACCACCACTTCCTCTCCTCTCTGGTTCCTGATCGTCTGTCGAAAAGTAACCACACCCCCGCGCTCATCTCTGTCCTGTTTCTCGATTGCTGCTAATTCCACATGGATGGTGTCAAGAAGCCTCACCGGGGCGATGAACCTCACCTTATCCATCCCATAGAAAGCAATGATGGCAATTTCAGAGAGAGGAAGTAAACCAGACGCTACCGACAAGACGAGGAAGCCGTGAGCTATCCTCTCCTTGAAAGGACCTTGCTTAGCGTACTCAACGTCTGTGTGAAGCGGATGCCAATCTCCGCTAAGAGCTGAGAACATCACAATATCGGCTTCTGTAATGGTCCTTCCACGGGTAACAATCCTGTCGCCCACATTGAAATCTTCAAAGTATTTCATCTCAGCCATTGGTGCACCACTTTCGAATATGTATTGTATCGTTCAGTGGACCCTACGCTTCTCGGCGCCCCAGTACCTATCGCGAAGCGCCTTCTTGTCATGCTTACCCACGGACGTAAGAGGAATCTGATCGACAAACTCCACCGACTTAGGCGCCTTTATTGATCCCTTTCTCTCCTTGCAGAACTGAATAATCTCCTCAGCGGTCGCCGTCCTGGCCGAATGGAGAACCACGAAGGCCTTCAGAGCTTCACCCCATTTCGGGTCGGGAATGCCGATGACGGCAACGTCTGCTACCGCCGGATGCTCGTGAAGAGTAGCCTCAATCTCCTTGGGATAGATGTTCCAACCACCACTTATGACCATGTCTTTCTTACGGTCAAGGATATAGACATAGCCTTCTTCGTCTCGACGGCCTATGTCACCTGTGTGTAACCATCCACCCTTCATGGCCTGTGCTGTCTCCTCTGGTTTGTTCAGGTAGCCTTTCATCATGTTAGGCGTTCTCACAGCCATTTCTCCTTCGCGCCCGAGAGGTACATCCTTATCCTCGTCGTCCACTAACCGCAAATGACACATGAGAGTTGGCCTGCCACATGAGGATAGTCTTTCTTCTTCCCCTGGAGAGACAATGTGGTCCTCTTGGCTCAGCGCAGTGAGAAACATGGGGGCCTCGGTCTGGCCAAAGACCTGGATAAGAACGGGACCGAAGGCGGCAATCGCCTCTCTGAGTCGCTCAGGACCAATAGGCGACGCGCCATAGATAATGGTGTTGAGGCTACTGCGATCGCACTTATTGAGTTCCGGACAGTCCAAGATCCGGTACAGCATGGTCGGCACTATGAAAGTCGCGGTGACCTTTTGCCTCGCAACCGTCTCAAGGAAAAGCTCGGGGCTGAAGCGATCAAGAATCACCTGCGTGCCACCGCGTAGGCAAATCGGTATCATAAACACGTTGGAGGCATGAGACATAGGTGCCACATGCAGGAAGATATGCCTAACCCCCAGCCCTATCTCTGTCAGCGCAGTCAGGTACGTGTGAACGCGGTTCGTCGAGGCATGGATACATCCCTTCGGGACCCCTGTCGTCCCACCCGTGTAGTAGATAGAGATCACATCATCTTCGCTCACGCCCACTGGAGGATCACTGGCCGGCTGGGAAGAAAGAGTCTGATAGAAGTCATTGCTATCGGGAGGGATAGCAGTTCCTTCAGAGATGCATAGGAAATGTCTCACTGTCTCGAGATGAGGTCGCATTTGCTCTACATGGGCAGCATACGTCGCGTGGTACACTAGAACGCTCGCTCCGGAGTCGTTCGCCATGTACGCATTATCGGCAGGAACCACGATTCCCTCATGCAAGATAACCTGCGCCAGCCCAGCCTTTGCTAGGCCGTAGTCCAAGATGATGCTCTCGATACTATTAGAAGTCAGCGTACCTACTCTGTCACCCTTCTTGAGCCCCATGCTGAGCAGAGCATTGCCCAACTGGTTCGCCCTTTCTTTCAGTCCCCGATAGGTCATCTTTCGGTCGCCTTTCACCGCAACAATCCTCTTGGCGTAATGGTCGACAGCCCAGTCGTACAATCCCCCGATGGTGTATCCCAAGTATCCTGTCATGCTAGCCGCCAACACCTAGTCCCGGAGCAACTCTCGGGCGATTATTATTTTCCTAATCTCGGTGGTACCTGCTCCGATCTCACCCAGCTTCACATCCCTCAACAATCGATTCACCGGGTAGTCCAACATGTAACTGTACCCGCCGTGGATTTGCACAGCGTGGAGTGCCGCCTGGGTGGCCACCTGGCCTGCGAGTAAGAGGGCTGCCGCTGCTAACTTGTTAATTTCGGAGCCCTTCCCACCTCTGTCAGCTTTCTGCGCCATGGCTGCCGCCTTGTACATAAGCAATCTAGCCGATTCTATGCCCACATACATGTCAACCAGTTTCTCTTGGATCAGCTGAAACTGGCCGATAGGCTGTCCAAATTGGACTCTCTCCTTGGCGTATTTTAGAGACAACTCTAGCGCTCTCTCCGCTATGCCAAGAGTCCAACCAGTGCCTGCCACCCTTTCCATGTCAAGACCACCCATCATCACTCTAACACCCTGGTTTAGGTCACCCAATATGTTCTCCTCGGGAACACGGTAATCATCGAAGATCAGTTCACCGGTGGGAGAACCCCTCTCTCCCATCTTCTCGAGATGCTTGGTGGTAAGAGTGCCCTGATAGCCGGGCTCCACAATGAAAGCTGTTATGCCCTTCGCCCCCTTTTCGGGTTCTGTTTTGGCATACACGATCATGATACCGGCAACGGTCCCATTGGTGATGAACGTCTTGATACCGTTAAGCACGTAGTGCGTGCCGTCCTTCTTCGCCCTCATTTGAATGCCGACTGCATCGGAGCCAGCGTTGGGCTCTGTCAACGCAAGGGCACCGAGCTTCTCTCCACTGCACAATGGCGGGAGGTATTTCTGTCGCTGCTTCTCGGTTCCATTCCGATAGAGATTGTCGCCGCACAAATTGGAATGGGCATGGCAAGATAAGCTTAGAGCAGGGCAAATCCTGCTCATCTGTTCAAGGCAAATGCACTGTGCCAGATAGTCCATGGCGGAGCCACCGTACTTCTCTGGGACGGTAACCCCCATCCAACCCAAGTCACCCAACCTTTTCCACACCCAGTCGGGCAACTTGTCCTCCCTATCGATTTGCTGAGAAATGGGCTCAATCTCCCTAACCATGAAATCATAGACAGACTCCGCGAGCATTTTGTGGGCTTCGCTTAGCTCAAAATCCATCCGTCTTCCCCTCCTCCAACTGTGCACCTCGATCCAAGCAGACAATAGCTACTTGCCCTTAAACTCGGGCTTTCGCTTCTCTATGAAGGCTTGTATCCCCTCTCTTGCATCTCCCGTTCCACAAGCTGCGCCAAAACACTCCGCCTCATAGTACAGTGCGCGGTCCAGATCCATGTCCATCCCGTTGTTCACTGCCAACTTCACCATGCCGAGTGCAATTGGGCCCTTGGAACAAAGCTTCTCGACCAGTTCGTCCACGGCTCTATCCAGTTCCTCAGCAGGTACAACTCTATTCACCAAACCAAGCCTGTAAGCTTCGCCGGCGGGAGTCAGCTCACCCAGCATATTCATTTCTATGGCCTTGGTCCTACCTACTAGCCTGGTGAGCCTCTGAGTTCCTCCCATACCAGGAATAATGCCAAGGTTGATCTCAGGTTGCCCAAAGGCCGCCTTCTCGGAGGCAATCCTAAAGTCACAAGACATGGCGACTTCATTTCCACCACCAAGACAGAGTCCATTTATCTTGGCCACCACAGGTTTACGAATTCCCTCAACGAGGTTGGTAAGCGACTGCGCGCGTAATGAAAAGTCCCGCGCCTGTATTGCGCTCAATGTTGCCAATTCGCCAATATCAGCCCCGGCGCAGAAGGCCCTGTCGCCTGCACCCGTGATGATTATGGCACGGATGTTGTCATCGGCTTCCGCGTCGCCTAAAGCATCTCGCATTTCATCCGCCAACGCAGTGTTCAAGGCGTTCATCACCTTAGGCCGATTGATGATTACTGTGGCAACC
The DNA here is from genome assembly GCA_041478585.1 of Dehalococcoidia bacterium. Lineage (GTDB taxonomy): Bacteria > Chloroflexota > Dehalococcoidia > UBA2247 > RBG-13-53-26 > RBG-13-53-26. The sequence goes on from JBGOWL010000135.1 coordinate 4,005, forward strand.
TTGCCTTTCTTTTCATATATGATGAGTTGATATTCTTTCTGTGACATCTCATGCCCCCTTCTCAACTAGAGTGGCCTTTTAGCAAACATGGTGTAGAATCCGTTGCCGACCTTTCTTCCCAGATAGCCGCAGTCCACCATACTCCTCAGTATGGGAGCGGCCTTATACCGCTCCCAGCCGGTCTGCTGGTAGATGGAATCAGCCATGTCAAGAACAACATCTGCACCCGCCAGATCTATCATCTCAAATAGTCCGATGGGCCAGTTGAATGCCAGCTTACATACTTTGTCTATATCATCCGCACTTGCCAGACCCTCTTGCAGAATCTTGAGCGCCTCATTGCCGGCTGCGTTGACTATCCTATTCGCCACAAATCCAGGAGAATCCTTCACAACGACTGGTTCCTTGCCTAACGACTTGCCGAAATTGACGCTGATGCTTACGGTTTCGTCCGAGGTAAGCAATGACCTTACCACCTCAATAAGCCTCATCATAGAAACCGGATTGAAGAAATGCATGCCGATGAACTTCTCAGGGCGCTTCGTTACAGATGAGAGCAGACTAATGGGCAGTGACGACGTATTGCTGGCAAAGATCGTCCTCTCAGGGCATATCTCATCGAGCTCTTTGAGTACCGGGTGTTTCACTTCTACCTTCTCAAATACCGCCTCAATCGCATAGTCAACGTCCTTGGCGGCCTCCCTCATATCCGTCATGGCCTTTATCCTAGCTAGAAGCTTGTCTGCATCAGCCTGCTGCATCGTTCCCTTCTTGACCATCCTGGCCAGACTACTGCTGATGTTACCCATACCGCGATCAAGGACCTCTTGCTTCAAGTCAACCATAGTAACCTCATAGCCTGACTGGGCCACTACCTGCGTTATGCCGCTGCCCATTGTTCCTGCGCCTACGACACATACCTTCTTTATGTCCACTTGTACCCTCCTCTCCATAGATTAACCTCGCATAGCCCACAAGGCTCTTACACACACTTCTCCGTCAGAGCCAATA
>JBGOWL010000204.1:0-3872 GCA_041478585.1 Dehalococcoidia bacterium
AGGAGCTACTGCCATTCGAGTCGACTTGCTGAGCATGTGCACCATTTCGCTGAACGAACTGAAGTCGTTGTCAAGCCCATGCACCATTCCTAGCCCGCAGAATACTACACAGAAGCGTGACTTGTTGGCCAGTTCCGTGAACGCTTTTGCCCCATCGGCTTCATCTTGTACTTCGCCCAGGACTGCCTTTATGAATGCCATATCCCCACCAGCCTTGATCCTGAAAGCTGGTCTGGACATCGAGCTTAACTCAGTATGCCTGACTTCGACGCAGCTCAATGTGACCTTGGGGAACCATCCAGCGGGATTGTAATCAGTGTAGGCGTAGTAGGTATATTTCGAAAGATGCCTTGGGTGTGTGTTTGGTGGATCGGCCCCCCAGTATATCAGCAGATCAGCCTTGTCCTTTATTTCGGAGAGGGAGCATGTCGGCAAATCTCTGGTAAGTATCCTCTCGATCAAAGGGCCGTAGGAGAAGGATGAGGCATTGTCGATGATCCCTCCAATCTTCTGTGTCAGTTCAATGGCAAGCGCCTGCGCCTCTAATGTCGAACTATCGAGGCCGAAAACGAGTGGGTTCTTTGCCTTGAAGAAGAGGTTTTCTGCTTGTTCAACAGCATCCTTCAAAGAGCATTCTTGGTTTCTGATGGTGCTCTTTGCCCGACGCCCTGCATTAAAGCTTGATTGAATAAAGGCTACTCCCTTGGCACAGGCGTTCTCGAGCTGAACCAGGTGCTCATCTTCAAGTTCAACTTGAAGATCATCACATAAGCAGCCACAACCGGTGCAGACTAGGCTCTTGGATCTCAACGCTGGCCCCCACTTGATGTCTTTACATAATCATGCACATGATATACGTGCCACTGCAGCCTCTTCAAGCAGGGCAGATGTCAGGTTCTCTGGCCCGATAAGGTGGATTCTTCCCTTCCCTGTCTTTGCGATCCGCCTCATTAGCTCCGGGTCAGCGGAGCGCTGATTGATGCAGATACAAGAGATGGTAATTCCCCGACGAGCTACTCTGGCAGCCTGCCTGAGGGCATATTTCTGTGGCGATGGGTGAGGTGCAGTTGCATCGCCATCAGAGATGAGAATAATGTGCTGTTTTGCCCTTCCCTTGGGATGGTGTTCCAACAACTCACAGGCTTTCAGCAAACCATAGCCAATGTTGGTGAAAGCGTTTTCATGGAGTTCAAGTTCGATTACGCGGCGGGTTACCTTGTGGGGGTTGCTGGTAAGGTCAACCACGACATCAGCTAGATTGGAGAATGTGACAACTCCTACTCTATCCCTGTAGGCGGTTGCTGCCAGTGAAAGAGCTATGGCGCTTTCCTTGGCGAACCAGAACTTTTCGAGTTGGAGCATGGTGCCTGAAACGTCAACCACCAAAACGATATCCATTCTGGTGCGAATGTCCTTGATATTGACCTTGATATCTTCTCTAATGATGTGCTTCCTGCGGTTGCGGATTGCCTCTCGCATAGTGTCTCTGATGGAAATATCTCGGTATTTGTCTCCGAATCGAAAGTGACGTGTACCTACTACCTTACCTTCGCCCAGGCTTAGTTTCTTGCCTGAGCTGTGTTTTCCGTATCCATACAAGTAGATACCCTCGTCCAGTTTAGGTGTCAGCCTTTCCAGTAAGAAGTTGATGCCACGCTGGCTCAGCATCCACCCACTGCTGGTGCGTTCCAAGATATCTTCCTTCTCCAAGAATTCGAGAGTCTTTGTCAGCGCTTGTTGTTCCAGTAGCTTGGCTATTATTTCCTTCTCTTTTCTATATTCTTCAACCTCTTTGAGTAGTTCATCGTCGAGATTGTCGGCCTTGTGTCGTTCCGGGTAAAGCTCTGGCAGACGTGAGGCGATCTCTCTATGCAGTTGGGCCAGCTTGGAATCAGGAAACCGTTTGAGTCTTCTGAGCAGTAAGTCGAAGGCGCCATATTTCAAGGGTTTTCTGAATTTATCCTCCCTGACAATCTCTTCTACAAGAGCCAGCACGTCATTTTTGGTTAATGTTGCCAGGTTTTCCTCTTTCTTCGGTTTACCTGTGCCAGTTACTCTCTCGACGATCTCCTCAATGATTAGTTCCCTCTTCCCAGGCAAATCTACCTCTGGGGCCAGTTTGAGGCGGTGGGGTAATGAGACTGCAGCCGCAATAGAGAGCATGCTGTCCTTGTTCTCGTATTGCAGTCGAGGGAGTTGAACGAGAAGTTCGGCATTCCTAATCATGCCACGTGTCCCTACCCCCCTCTCCACTTCGTCATGTCTTCTCGTCTCGTTCACGATTTGAATCGCCTGCTCAAGAACAGGCTCAGCCAGGTTTTCGCCATCAGTGCCTATATGTTCCTGAACTATCTTCCTCTGCTTATCCACATCGTCGACATAGCCAAAACGAACAATGTCAAAGTTGTCCAGCAGGTCCAAAGGCAAAGACTTCAATGCCTCTTCACCACCAGTGGCAACTATCAATGTATCCAGACTGATTCTCTGTTCCAATGCCCCGATAGTTATCGTATCACCCTGGAGGGCATATATCATTACATTGAGCACATTTTCAGGGATTCTATCTATGAAATCGATGAGGAGTATGCATTTGTTGGCTCTGAACAATTTGCCTGGCACAAAGGCGTTAGGAGAGAAGATACCTTCCCTAAGAGCTACCTCTGGATCAAGGTCTCCAATCAGGTCTTCGACCATCAATCCCGCACTGCCCTGTACTCTTATCAATCTCTTATCTTTAGTGAGAATGGTGCTTTTGAGATTCCCCCCTTGATCCTTTCTGGTTCTACACCAGGGACAGTTGGCGTCTTTCGGGGAACAGTGTAGGGGGCAGTTCTCCACCACCTCGATATCATCCAGAATGGCCGACAGGCTGCTCGCTACGCTTGTCTTGCCGCTTCCTGGCGGTCCGAGAACAAGCAGATGATGCCCGCTACAGATGCTGCTCAGCAAGGCCTGTTTCTCCTCCTCTCCTATTTGGAGATAGCCAAAGATAGCCAGACCGAATCTGGTAGAACCTAGCCTATCTAAGGTAATGAGGATTTCTTCCCTGAGCAATTTTGTTGTCTGACTTCAGCCGTAGCTTAGAATTTTCTGGCAGATTTCATCTATAGCCATGGAGGCTGGCGAGTCGTTTGGGATCTCGGTAACAGGTCTGCCCTGAGTATCAAAATTGGCCACCATTGGCTCATAGGGAACATAGGCTGCGATCTCAAGCCCGTTGTCTTTGGCCAATCGATCTGCTTGAGGCTTGTTTTCTGCGGTCACTCTGTTTGCCACAACGAGGATCGCTCCAAAATCAATCAGGAGCTCCTTGGATAACTCAACGATTCTCTTAGCAGTTTGCATCGCATTCTTGGTTGGGTCAGCAGCAACGAGCATGATATCGACATCTCTTGTGGTACGCCGGCTCAGATGTTCTAGACCCGCATGGCAGTCGATTACAGTGAAATCGTGCCCACTTGCTCTGGAATCCAGTACCTGGCGTATCACGTGATTGACGGCACAGTAGCAACCTTCGCCTTCTGAACGGCCCATTACCAGTACATCAAATTGGGGGAATTCCTCTATAGCTTCGTGGAGAGCCAGTTCAAGATGTTCTTGTTTGGAACTTGCCACCTTGCTGCGTGCTGGAGCGTTGATAATGGCTTCACGACTTTCTCCTACATTCTTGGTCACCGTCACACCAAGTGCCTGAGGGAGATTGGAATCAGGGTCGGCATCTATTGCCAACACGCTGCCATGTTTTGACAGCTTCTTCACCAGCATGCCTGACAAGAAGGTCTTTCCCACGCCACCTTTACCTGAAACGGCGATGGCGAGTCCTCTTTTCATCGCATCTTACTCTCCAGAATATTCTCTACCAATTCATTGAT
>JBGOWL010000001.1:0-39828 GCA_041478585.1 Dehalococcoidia bacterium
CTGGCCTGCGGACAGGGCTGATCAGGCCAGGCTGCTGAAGAAGCTGAGATCACGTACTCTGTCTGCGACCATGAACAGGAGGGCATTCTCGCTGATTTACTTCTTCTACTTCGTCATGAGTCTGCCACCGGTGATTCACCGACAGATAGTCAGGCTCCTGGTTTTCCTGCGGACACATGTTGATTGCCCTTTCCTGACCAACGGAGGCGTCGTCTGGCCCAAGATGGGCTCCCAAGAACCGGCTGTCACCCACATAGGCAATGCCAGGATAATCAATTTGACTGGCTTGTCGCCAGTGGTGACACCGTGGAGACTGGGCTTTGGCGTCTGTACCTACAACAAGACTATGAATGTCTCTTTGATCTATAGACCATCCATGTTCTCCAGGGACAAAGTGCAGCAATTCCTGGACTTGTACGTCGAAGAGGTGATGAACTACCAGGTCGGTTCGAAGGGCGCCTGACACTACCGGCTGCCGTTTCATCCCCAAACGCTTTCCCTGTCATTCCAACTCCCCTGTGCCATGACTCCCTCATCATGCCATCCGCTCTCTTGTCACGTCATCACTCCGAAAACAGGGCATTTTCATACTTCGTGGTGACGGTGGCAACCGTCATGACACACGAGCTATGAACTGTGAACTACGAGCCATCAGCCATAAGCCACCTGTAGGGGAGGCCCTGGTGGCCTCCCATCGGGCGGGGAGGGGACAAGCCTGCCGGAATCCATGGATCATAGCCCGAGCCCTGGGGTTCACTGACTTCCAGGGGTTATCCACTCAACGTCGTTGTCGTCTTTCAGCACCGCAACGATATGCCCATCGTAGCGCAACTGTTCCACGGTATGGAGACGATCCTGGTAGAAGATCAGGATATGGGTCTTGTCCGGTACCGAGACCACCTGGCATGACCTCATGCCGGCCAGCCCTGTGCTGGCCGACTTGACCACCGCCTCTTTGGCTGTCCAGCAGCGGTAAAGGGCATCCCATGATCTGCCGCCGCAAAGCTCCCATTCCTCCTCTCCTGCCACATAGCCGAAGATCGATTGGCTGCGGGGCTTTATCTCCTCAATATCGATCCCTATTCGGTCGGTGCTGACGACCGCTGCCACGTATTTGGTTTTGTGGGAAACAGACCAGTGATAGCTGCCTGATGGGCGGGGGACATCATCTTCGTCTTTGGATAGCTCCCGCAGTACCACGCCGCTTCTATCGGCGCTCAGTCTCAGCGCCTGTCTGGCCTGTTTGCTGAGGAGGGCCACCTTCTGTCTGCCCTTGAGGGTCTGGAGGTCACTGGGCACTGGCAGAACGATGGGAAAGAGGGTCATGTGGCTAATCCGGTTTCAGTGCCCTCTTGACGATGTCTTTATCGAAGGCGTTGACCGACATTCCGGCATCTATGACGATGCCCTGGGCGTTGATCCCGCTGGACCGCTCGCTCAGGAGAAAGGCAGCCACGTTGGCCACTTCTTGCGTCTCCAGGGCTTTCTTGCGCAGCGTCAGTTGCTCTGCGAAGAGGTAGTAGTCAATATATCCCGGGATACCCGCCGAGGCGGACGTTTTCAATAGCCCTGGGTTGACCGAGTTGAACCGCACCTGGGAAAAGATGCTGAAGGACTTGGCCAGAAAGCATATGGTGGAGTCCAGACCTGCCTTCACCGGCGACATGAAGCCGTAAGTCTCCACCGCCATTCTGGTTGTCGATATTGATATGGTGACTACCGAGGCTTTGTTGTCCAGCAGGCTTCTGAAGGCATTGGCGATGCTGATCAGAGAATAGCAGGAGATATCAACGGACTGAAGGAAGTTCTTCTTTCTCGTTTCATGGAACGGTCTGACACCGTCTTCGTAGTTGGCGAAGGCGATGGAGTGCACGATCCCATGAATTACGGGGTGCTTCCTTGAAATGTCATCAGCCAGCTTGGTGATCTCTTCTTCCCGTTCTACATCACACGTGTAGATCTCAGCTCCGGGAAGAAGCTTGGAAACACTTTCCTTTCTCTCCGGAGAGCGCACTGAATAGATCACCTGCGCCTTTGCCTCCGAGAGAACCTGGCCTACGAGGTAGGCCACGCTCTTTTTGTTGGCCACACCGAAGACCAGGAAGATTTTGTTCTCCAGATTAAGGAAGTCCATATGGTGCCCTCCTACCCGCTGGCCAGGGTGACCGCGAATTCCACCGTGACCGCTGTCTTACCGTCAACTGAGGCCTTGCCCTTCAGGAAATAGACATTGCTCATTTTTTCGGCGATTTCCGCCTCGATCTCCAGGGTGTCACCGGGCTTGACCATGTTCTTGAATTTGGCATTGTTGATTCTCGCCAGGACTGGGACGCCGTCCTCGACGTTGCCCATGATCCTGGACAGCAGAATGGCCCCCGATTGAAATATGGCCTCGCAGACGAGCACTCCGGGCATGATCGGATTGCCAGGGTAGTGACCTTTGAAGAACTCTTCCTCAGGCCTTGCCTTTCTGGTCGTCTTTATCTTCGTATCTGTCAGCTCTACGATGGTATCGACAAACAGAAACGGCGGGCGGTGAGGTATGGCCTTCAGAATCTCTTCCATTCTATAATCCTCCGCTGACCTCCAGCACTGTGCCATGAACATACGATGCGTCGCGAGAGGCCAGGAAAAGGACGCAGACGGCCACCTCTTCAGCTTTACCGAATCTCCTCATTGGAATCTGGGACAGGTATGCCTCCCGCAGTTTCTCAGGAAGATCATCGATGAATTCGGTGGTGATGAAGCCCGGAGAAACGCAATTGACCGTGATGCCTCTGGTGCCCACCTCTCTGGCCAGCGATCTCATCAGGCCGACCTGCCCGGCCTTGGAAGCGGCGTAGTTTGATTGGCCTTCCCACCCGAATCTCCCCATGGGTGAGGTGATGATGACAATTCGGCCGTACCGCTTGCGCATCAGGGACATGACAGCGAATTTGCACATGAAGAAGGTGCCGGTTAGGTTCACATCTAGCACATTGCGCCAGTCCGCTTCCTTCATCATGGCCAGCACCGAATCCTTTCTGATACCGGCGCTGCTTATCAGAACTTCAAAGCCTCCGTAGGTGCTGTCCACATATTTGTAGAATTTCTCCACCTCTTCATAACTGGCTACGTCGAACTTCTGCACATCGATCCTGGCAGCGAACTGCTCGTTCTCCTGTTTGAACTGTGCTGCCGTCGCGTCATCTGAGACATAAGTGCAGATCACCCTGGCGCCTGACTTGAGAAAGGACTCCGCGATAGCCCTGCCAATGCCCCTGGTGCCGCCGGTGACGATAACAGTCTGACCTCCAAAGTCAACCATCTCTTGCCTCCTGAAAGGGCGCGCTCATGCCCTCAGATATTTGTCTGCGTTGTTGGCCACGATGACGCCATAATTGGCTGCGCCCAGCCATCCGGACATGATAATGCCCACCGAGCCGGTGTGGAAAAGCCCCCGAATCTGCGCGGGGAGCCCCATGCTGATCTTCAGTCCTTCGAATTTTGTGCCGAATGAGGTGCCGTTGGGATGAAGTGTATATCTTTCAAAGGTCTTCGGAGTAGCTGCCTCCAGATAGTCGATCTTGTCCCGAACCCCCGGGACGTATTTCCCCAGAGCATCGACAGTTGACTCGATCAATTCCTGCTTGGATGCTTGGTACTCTTCGGGGGAAAGGTTTGCCCAGTCCTCGTAGTTGGCATTTGTGGAAGCAACTATGGAGTACATGTCTGATCCCGGTCTTGTCGTCGGGTAGTAGAAGGAATAGGTCCGACTGGTGATGTTCCTGCTGCGCAATTTCTCGGAGTCGAATTTTTCTGCCACGGAGGTGAAGTAGAGGTCACCGACGAAATCAATTGCTGCACCTTTCTTGATGCCGATGTAGACCTGGCAACTGCTGTTGTTGATGCGCACCTTTCTGGCCTCTTCAGCGAAGCCGCTGTCGAAATGCTCGTCGCCAACGAGGTTGCACACTGTTGATTTGGCATTGGCGTTGGAGACCACTGACCTGGCCTTGATCGTTTTCCCGTTTGCTACTACGCCGGTGACTTGTCTGCCTTCCACAACTATCCTCTCTACCAGGGAGTGGGTGCGGATGTCGACCCCGTTCTTGATAAGCTCGGCCTGCATCATGGAGATGATCTTGTCGGTCCCGCCCTGGAAGGTGTAGACGCCTTTGCTCATGAAGTTGGAGAAGACGATTCCATAGCTTATCGCCGGATCGTCCAGGGTGGATCCATTGGCATAGGTTATTGGCTCCATCAGCAGACGAACCACATCGTCTCGGCCGGGAAAGAATTTCTCGAAGAGCTGTCTGGTGGTCATCTGCTGGTCGTCATAGAAATTCATTCCTCTGGCAGTATCGAAGAAGGCGTCAAGGGACTCCTTGGGCACTCTGAACTTCTCCTGTAGAATCCTTGTGAAGTCGTCCCTGTCGAAGGTGGTGCTGAGCGAGAACTGCGGATTGTCGAACCTGATCGCTTTGAGCTGGACAATTGAGTCGGCGATTTCACGATTCCAGTATTTGCGGCAGGTCTTGATCATACCCACGGGGAATCCGTGCAGGGAGATGTCAAAGATATGCCCGCCCTTTCTGTGGAACCATGTGGCCAGGCCGCCCAGCTTATGGTGGTGCTCCAGTAGCAGGACGGAGTAGCCGTCCTTGGCCAGCATGTTGGCTGCCGTCAGGCCGCCCAGCCCGCTGCCGATGACAATGACATCATATTGTGGTCTTGTGCCTTCCAACCAGTCGCCAGCCATTTCTCTCATTTGTCCCTCAACAGGTGTAGATTTGCTATTGTAATGCCGCTCAGCATCGCGCCCACAATCCCCAGGAATCCCTGATCTGTACCACAGATGAAAAGGTTATCTAGATGCGTCCTGCCGTTTCTTACCTTTTGAGGCGAGCCATACACCGCCCCATTCAGATGTCCGGTGAATTTGTAGATTGTCTTCGGGGTGAACACATCGCTGAATATAATCGAATCCCGAAAATCGGGGACAATCTTCACTGCTGCCTCGAGGGTAGCCTTCAGACAAGCCTCCTTCTGCATCTTGTATTCTTCTTTGCCTAAGCTGTTCCAGCGGTCGAAGTTGGCCAGATTGGTGATCCTGATCATATTCTCGGGCAATGGACTGCCGATCACATTCTTGGGCGATGGATTGTCGAACGTATTCTCATGCGGTGGGTCCCCGAAAAAAAAATTGTTGGGACAGCATATGACCCCGCTGGAGACGTCTATCAGACTGTCGGGCTTTCGGTAGCTGAACCTGTCTGAGTCGTTGAAGAAGATTATGGTGGTCTCTAAACCCAGGTCAGAGGGTTGCTTGTCCACCACCAGGATGGATTCCATGAAGGAAAGCAGCCCCACTTCGTGTTTGGAAACTGTTGTATCGGGGTCGGACAACAGGTTCATGGTCTCAACATGGCCGACAGTGGACAAAACCTTGTCGGCTGTCAGGACATCGCCGTTGTCTAGCAGGAGGGATTCTGCTTTGCCACCTGAAACCCGAATGCTCTGTACTCCTGATCTCGTTCTCAATTCGCCGCCACAATCCCCGTATTTCTTCACCAGGAGGTCGAGGATATGCCGCACTCCGGCCCTCGGTCTGGCAAACCCCTGGCAGAAAATGCTCTTGAACATGATAACAAACTGACCAAATTCCATATCATGCTCCTGGGCGTTCCCATAGTACATAAGTGGGCAGAAAAGCATGTCAACCAGCAGTGGATTGGAGATTATGCTGCTCACCACCTGGCGTGCCGAAAGTGGCTTTGCCTCCAGTGACAGTTCGTCATATTCGGATATGGTCTTGAGCAGTTTCTGAAAGTTGTCAGTCTGAGCTGGGAAGTTCTCGGCGACCTCACTGAGAAAAAACTCGAAGTTGTTGGTGAATCGAATTTTCCTTTCGGGAAACTTGATGACCGACATACGTTGTTGACATAAATCAAGGTCCTCGAATCTCAGCCTCAGTTGTCGCAGCAGCTTTGGCAATGGTGTCGACTTGACACCTTTAGGAACATAGTTGGTCATGGCATGCAAGCCAACATCGAGCTTGTATCCGTCCTTGCTGTAGAAAGAGTTCAGTCCCCCGACGCGGTGGTGTTTCTCAAGTATGCAGACCTTCTTGTCGAAGTAGGCTAGCCTGATGCCGGCGGCGAGTCCGGACATTCCTGCGCCAATAATCAAAACGTCGTAGTTCATGGCTCAAGTAATATGATCAGCGACCTTCGTATCCCCATGGTCCAGCGGTACAGTGGCTGAAGCAATGTTGGCGGTTGTCTTCACCCCCAGCAGCCCGGCAGTATGGCGGGGTTCTGGGGGTACGGTGAAGAAAGAAACTGTACTCAGTCTCTTTGCTTGTCTGGGGCTAGAGGTGTGCCATGCGCGGTTCGAGGTATGCCACTGCGCCATCGAGCGTAGCCATCTGAATGTAGTCGTCTTCTGGGACCTCGATTCCGTAGCGTTTTCGCAGTTCCATGATTATGTCCAGGAAGTCCATGGAATCCAACTCAATCTGGTCACGGATACGGATGTCACCCCTCAGATTGCTCAGATCTTCATCTGGCACAATTTGGGCAATCACTTCCACAATGACAGATCTGATTTGTTCACCAAGCATAAGCCATCCCCCCCTCTAGAATAGCTGTAACTACTATTTCTTCAGCATTGCCCATCAAATCTTTTGACGATAACTACCGAATTGATGCCAAGCATGCCGAAGGAATTATTCATGATATGGTCAATCTTGTCAACCTTTGCGGGCTTATTGATCACCAGATTGGGAATGGCGCATCGGGGGTCCAGGTTGTCCAAGTTTACTGTTGGATGAACAAAATTGTCATTGAAAGAGGGCAGGTTCCCTGCCAGCTCCAGAGCCCCGGCGGCTCCCATGGTATGGCCGATGTAACTCTTCGTGTTATTGGTGTAGGTACGGGGGGCATCTTTGAAGACCTCTGCAATTGCCTGGCACTCCTGCAAGTCGCCCTGTTGAGTCCCCGTGGCGTGGCTGCTGACAATATCGATATCACTGGCGGAAAGTCCGGCCTTTTTCAACGCCAGCCTCATGCACTCGGCCTGTCTCGGCGCATGTGGAAGAATGAAATCAAATGCATCCGAGTTTGTGGCATAACCTACGATTTCGCCATAAATCGTAGCCGATCTCCTGAGGGCATCGCTCAGTCTCTCCAGAAGGCAGACACAACCGCCTTCCGAGACAACGACGCCGTTTCGGTCCCTGTCAAAGGGGCGGCATGCTTTATGAGGATCAGAATGAGAGGCCAACGCACCCTCACTCTTGAAGCCGGCGAATATGCCGAAGCTATGAATGCTCTCCGAGACTCCGCCCGCCAGGGCCAGATCTACCTCATCAAGCAGCAGCATTTGCAGACCCTGAATGAGACCGATGTTGCCAGCGGCGCAGGCGGCTCCCAGGGTGTAGTGAGGTCCGGTGATCCCCATGTTCAAGGTGACTTCGCCAGCCGGATTGTTGGCCACTGTTCTGGGATTGTGGTGATGTGACCAGTATTTGACGTCATAGTCATATTGCTTGATGGCGTAGATCTCGTTCTCAGTCTCTATATTGCCATGCTCGGTAATTCCAAGGTACACGCCGATCCCGGATTTGTCCAATGTGGTGAGATCCAGTCCTGAATGAGCGACAGCCTCATTGGCGCAGTAGATGGCTATGGAGCCTGCTCGTGTACCGCGCCGCAACTCTTTTTTTTTCTGGTACTTCAGCGGGTCGAAGTGGCATACACCTGCCAGTACCTCACCCATGTAATGGGTTTCGATTCTCTCTATGCCAGCCTTCCCGTTAAGCAGGTTCTGTCTGAATTCCGAGAGGCTATTGCCATTCGGGGCGGTCAGGCCGACGCCTGTAATCACAATACGCTGTTCATTGGCCATTTCGATCTTAGAGTCCTTGGTTCTTGCTAGAGATACCATGTTCAATACTCATTGTCAAATTAGTGGTGTGCGTTTTGACAATCTATCCGTCCCGCTCTATCATCAGGGATCGATTCAGGCACAGCAATAATCCGGAGAATAGCTGGTGGAAGATTTCGTCAAGACCTTCGTACCCCTCTTCATAGTGATAGATGCCTTTGGCAATCTGCCGTTTGTCCTCTCTTTGAGCGAAGGTGCGACCAGGAGCGAGCGACACCGGATGATCAACATTGCTGTCCTAACTGCAGCTGTGCTCGGCCTGGCGTTCTTGTTCATGGGCAAGGCCATTCTGGATGTGATGGGCATTTCTGTAGGTGCCTTTGCTGTTGCAGGGGGGCTCATTCTCCTTGTCCTTTCAATCAGGTATATACTGACAGGCCACATTGTCGAGGTTATCAAAGAAGAAATGGTGGCAGTTGTTCCTATCGGCACTCCTCTGACAGTTGGTCCGGCCACGATAACGACACTACTGCTCCTGGCAACTCAGTTCCCGCTATATATGGTGCTGATGTCTTTCGCTTTGAATATTGCTGTGGCGTGGATGTTCTTCATGTTGAGCGGTTGGTTTGTGCGCGTCTTGGGACAAGGTGGTATCAAGGCAGTCTCAAAGGTGTTCAGCCTGTTGCTGGCAGCTATCGCTGTGACCATGGTTATCGACGGTCTGGATAGGCTCGGCGTACTTACTATTGAAATGTAGTTTGGACGAGAGATGCATATGAGGCCAAATAGATGATCCATGTCTGACCATGTGGTGTAAGGCTTGCTTTTCATAGGCTTATGCCTGCGGTGCCGATATGGGTTTCGATCAAATCTACATGCAGAACCTGCTGGAGAAAGTCAAACATGAGAACTCACTGGATCTGCTGGGCATAGCGGATGTACGGGGATCAAGAGAAGGATTTCTCGAACTGCCCAAAGATGTCAGAGAGATATTCCCTTTGGCCATTGTGATTGCCGTACGTGTTTCTCGAAGTGTGCTCAATACCCTGGAAGATGGCCCGAATCTCCTCTACTATCATCACTATCGACAGCTCAACTTCCAACTGGATCGAGCAGCGTTGAGGATGGCTCAGGAGATCGAGAGGGAAGGTTATGCGGCTCTACCCATACCTGCTTCACAAATCGTGAACTGGGCGACCATGAAGGGTCACTTGCCGCACAAAGATGTTGCCTACCTGGCTGGGTTGGGCTGGCGAGGCCGAAGCAATCTTCTGATTACTGAAGAATGGGGTTCCCAGATGCGCTTGGCCACTGTGCTGACGAACTTACCTCTGGATGCTGGCTATCCGCTGGAAGTGGATTGTGGATCCTGCCGTCGCTGTTTGGCTGTTTGCCCGGCGGGGGCGATAAAAGAGGAGCCTGGTGCGTTTGATCACACGGCATGCTACCAGCAATTGAAAGAGTTCAGCAAAACGCGACAGATTGGACAATACGTGTGTGGGCTTTGTGTGAAAGCCTGCCACGGTTCGGCTGGCAATCGAGAGGGATCAATCACAGGAAGTGTCAGGTAGCCAATGGGAAGAGCCAAGGAACCACAACTGGTGAAGACCTTTGTGGGCATGCTTACGGCTCGGTTATCCCTCCTGCCCAAAGTAAACAGCTTGCTCCAGGAGAGATTGGGGCCGATTGATATCGAGAGTGACACACTGGACTTCAACTACACGCGGTACTACGAGGAAGAGATGGGGCCGGGATTGAAGAGACGCTTTCTGGGATTTCATCATCTGGTACCTCCCGATAGACTGGTGGAGGTGAAGCTCTTCACTAACGAGTTGGAACAGATCCTCGCTGAAGAAGGAGAACGGCTGGTGAATCTGGACCCGGGATACCTGACCTCGGCCAAGGTGGTACTGGTCAGCACCAAGGATTATGCGCATCGTCTCTATTTGAGCGGTGGAATATATGGTGAAGTCACGCTGGTCTATCAGGACAGGCGGTTCCAGATACTGCCGTGGACCTATCCTGACTATCGGAGTGAGGCATACCATGAATTCTTCAAGAAACTGCGGGCAGCGTATCTGGGGCAAATAGAGATCAAAGGTACTTGACATTTGACCGCTCGTATGCATATTATTCGCACAGTGTAGCTGTAAGCACGAGGAAGTGTGCCCAGTTGCGCGAGAAAAACAAAAAGGAGGGTGAATCATGCCGCAAGCCTACTGTGTGAAGTGCCGCAAGAAGAGGGAGATTCAGAATCCGAGACAGGTCACTCTGAAGAACAAGCGGCCAGCCGTAAGTGGCACCTGCCCGGTGTGCAAGACCAAGGTATTTCGGATCGGCAAAGGCTAGAGTCTGCCTCAAGGTGGTTGAGGTGGCAGCCTGAGCTGGGCTTAGTGTTGGTATTATGTAGTGAGGTCACTCAGGAGGTGCTCTTATTATCTTCCTGAGTGACCAAGGTTTAGGTTTACTGTCTACTGGTTGGCGTGGAGCCTTGCCTGTGAATTGCAGGGGGACTTGTTGTAGATACCCACGGGCAGAGCCCGTGGCACTTGTTGATGACAAGCTTTGCTTGACGCCCTACGGGCGAGTTCTCATTCCCCCACGGGCAAGCTCGTGGAACCCTGCCCTTCGGGTTATTGGATGGACTTTCATGCTCGGGAATGTACCCCATCCTGTGAGCCTTGACCGAAGAAGGCTGCTGTAGCGCTACTATCAGTGATTTCATGTTTCTCTCTCCTCTTCGATCTCCGAGTGAGGATACTGGTCTTTCTTGGGTCATCATTCGTTTTTGTCCGTAGCCATCTGTTGACTCTTGCCCTCCTGCTCTGCTCATATAGAAATCCTTCGGATCCAATGCTATTGCCTTGCGGTCGGAATGTGTCTTGATTCGGCAGAGTCTGTGCCCAGTGACCGCGAGGGGGTGTGACTGGGGAGACGCTGGCTCGGTTGTCGATGGTTGTGTTTACGCAGTCTTTCAGACAGTGATTCGGACAACCCTTCTCTTGTCTGTCGGTGGAGTTTCAATGCTTGTGGAGAGTCTGCGAGTGGCCTGGAATATCGGTCTTTGCTGGACACCTGGAATTCAGCTGTTGGCCTGAAGGTGAACGAATGCTTGTCCTGGCGTCACTGAGGACTGGCTGCTTCTTCGCGGGGTTCGCCGATGATGGGGTGGACGACGGGATCAAAGATAATGTTGTCACCGGCCTGTTTGAGGGATTCATGGACATCAAAGTCTAAGGTGAGAGATGTGGTGCGATCAGCCTGAATTTCGAAGGGGCCAACGAGTTTGAGTATACCACTTGGCAGGTGTATTTCGGCGTTGCTACCATCGACAGTGACGTTGTCCAAAGTCAGCCGTATCTGGGTGTAATGGCCTGCCTCAAGCTCGTTGTCCCCCAGTAGCTCCTTCACATCCTGGAGCTGGAGTGCTACCAGATCAAAGGTCCTATTGTCCGGGATCACTGTTATCCAGGATTGTTCGTCATCAACATTATCACTGTCACCGGCACTGTGAACCTGTACTTGAGAAACGGTTACGTTCACGGATGAAACCTCTCCTGGTGCATCAGTCACCCAAATCTCCAGTGTGCCTGACATGGTCTTAGTAGGTGACATAAGGGGAAGTATGACAAAATAGGCGATGAGTCCTATAGCCAGGGCTATGGCAACTGGTGCCCATACCAGAGGTCTGAGCCAAAGAGGCTGCGGTCTGGGCTGGCTGCCTGCGGTGTCAATCAGATGCTTGCGTAGTCGCTCCTTGAATTCAGATGACGCACTTGCTGGTTTGTAGGCTTCCTTTAGCATTTTCTTCAGGCCATCTTCGTTGTTATGATCTAGCATATTGTCCCTCTACCCGTATAGTCGTTTTACCCTGTCATTATCACTTGCTTAGCGCATGCAATTTGGCCTGCAAGGATTTTAGTGTTCGGGCCAGCAGTCCCTCAATTGACTTTGGGGAGCGGCCCACGATTCGGCCCATTTCTAAGACGGACATTTCCTCAACGTACTTGAGTACTGGGACCTGCTCATAATCCCAGGGCAAGCTGGCTATGGCTTGCTGGACGAGTGTGCTAGTGTAGTGTCTCTAACACTTCGTTAGCTCGTCGAACCTTGCGAAGAATGGTTTTCAGGGAAGCCATACAGACGAGGACGAGAACTATACTGATGAAATTTAGGAATCACTACACTAGTGGGGACAAGTATGATTGGGTGGAACTGACAGGGATTATTGACAAGGGAAACAGGGCACAATAGGATGTAAGCAACAACGTAATTAGTCTGGGTCAAGGGGTGGTATGGGTCATGAGCAGGAAATCAAGAAGGGCAAAGTGGAAAAGGCGGAGTGATCGCCAGGTTGTGTACAGGAGAGATGCTGGGCAACTCTTAGAGACAGTAGCTGTTCCAGCCAAGCAGGCGTCTCCGGCCCAGATCTGGAATGATAACGACCGAACAGGAAAGGCGCTATAGGCATCTGGTGGTCTCTGATGTAAGGCGCACGGCTCTTGTTTCTGGGGTGGCTCTTTCGGTTCTTACTATCCTTTGTGTGTTCTTGGGGTAAGGGCTGCGAGGATATTGCGTATAGTGGCGCTATTCTTGATTGACCTTTGATACCTGGCAGAGCGCTTGGTGCAGGCTTCAAGGGCATTCACAGTGTAGCCTTTTGGGGGTCTTTCTTTGTGCTACTGATCTGAGACCCACAGCTCTGGTATTCTCATCCGGGTTGCCCGTACAAATCCCGCAAAAGAAGGGTAATAGTTGGTTTGGTAGAGTCGCTGCTCGCTCTGGGTTTACTTCTCATTGTTGCCAAGTTATTGGAGGGCGTGGCTATTTGCCTGCGACAGAGTTCTCTAGTGGCATATGTTGCGGCGGGTATCATACTTGGATCTGTCCTGGGTTTAATAGAACCGACCGACAACAATTTCCCTGAGCTGTTTATCTTCTTTGGCATCGGGGTGATCTTCATGTTCTTCCTCATCGGCGTTGACGAGATGGGGAAGATGAGAGCACTTGTTCAGATGAACAAGCTCCACAGGCCGAAGAGAGAAAGAGAAGTAGTTGAAGAAATGACAAAACTCGATTTTGGGGGATAAGATTGGAACATCTTCTAGTAGACTGGCAGCAGGTTGCAGTGCGTGTTACGAGTGCGAGACATATTCTGATCGTCAGCGATTTTGATGGCACACTTGCCCCAATCGCAGGGAGACCGGGTGAAGCGATACTGCCTGAAAGAACAAAAGAACTCCTACAGGCTCTGGCCAAGAAGCCCAATGTCGTCATAGGAATCGTCAGTGGTCGGGCTTTGGATGATCTGAGGAGCAAGGTCGGTATTGAAGGGATAACCTATGCCGGTAATCATGGGCTGGAAATAGAGGGACCAGAGGTTGTCTTTGTGAATCCACTAGCAGAGCAGACCAGATTTACCATGCAAAGGCTGTACAGAGTGTTGAGTCGTGCTCTAAGTGGGATCGGAGGTGTGGTCATAGAGGATAAACGTCTTACTCTGAGTGTGCACTACCGTTTGGTGGACGAAGAGAAGGCCGGCCAGGTGGAGAATCTGTTCAGTCAGATTGTAGACAAAATGCGAGCCGCGGGCAGAATAAGGACTACTTACGGTAAGAAGGTGCTGGAGGTGAGGCCTGCTGTGGACTGGGACAAGGGCAAAGCCATATCCCTGATGTTGGACAGGCAGGTGAATGCCAGTGGCGAAGGAGGATTCCTGCCGATCTTCATGGGTGATGATGTTACGGATGAGGATGGCTTCGCTGCCATAGAGGATCGCGGTGGTATCTCGGTCTTTGTTGGAAACGAGAAAGACAACAGCGCTGCTCAATACTTCGTAGAGTCACCGGCAGAGGTTCAGCAATTGCTGGGCCAATTGCTGAACCTGATTGAAGCCGGTCACGCCTAGTTGGTGCGCTAGTATGCCATGTGAAGCCATAATATGTGATTGGAACGGGACGATAATAGAGTATCGGGACGAGAAGCCCATACTGAAGAGCATAGCCACAGGTCTTTTCAAGGATGCCATACCGTTTCATCCTCTCAGGATTGTCTGCATTCTCAGGGCGCAGCAGGAATTGGAGAGGCTGTATAGAGAAAGGCGTCGTGGAACTGGCTTTGATTTCGTGAGGGAGATGTTCAGGGTTTTCAATGGGAAGATAGTAGGTGGCGTGCCAATTCACTTGATACGCCGCTCGGTAGAGGGGTATGCTGCCGAGCCACGAACTCAGGGCATGCTGGACCAAAGGATTCTGAGACCGGTTGGGGAGGCTCACCAGGCCGGCAAGGTCACCGGGATCTTCTCTGCCGGCTACAGGTATGGTATAGAAAGGATTCTAACAGTTGCTGGTTACCATGAGTGTTTTGATTTCTATGAGGCGGACGATTTCAGGGAGGAGAATGGCAAGGCTATTGAATTTGCGCTGAGAATCTATAGGAACAAGCCCATGGTGCTGCTGAATTTGCTCAGGGACAGGAATCTGGATGCGAGGAGGGTGGCCTATCTTGGTGACAGTGAGGACGATGAGGGCTGCTTTGAGATCGTGAAATACCCGATCGTACCCTTTCTAGCCCCAGAAGAACTGAAGCAGCGCTACGCCCAAAAATATCAAGCTTTTGTCCCTGATAGTGAGAAGGACTTGGCTGACTACCTCAGGAATGCATAGCGTATTTCGAACTGCCTCCAATCTGAATCCGCAGGATGCTTACTGTAAGACCACCTCGTTGATCTCATTCAGGTTCTCCAGATCGTTCATCTTTATCTTCGCATCTGATATGGTGTAGAGGATGTCATCTATGTAGAGAGACCTCTCAACAGAACAGTCGGTGGAATAATAGTAGCCATATTGGCCAAAATCTGCGTCGGTGGAATGGGTGATCCCGCCCCTAAATTGCAGACCCTCCTCCAGGGAAATGCTGAACACATAGGCACCCTGCCAGACACCCTCTCCATAAGCATAAGGAGGAATTCCATATGGATATGCTGTGGCATCTATTTCAGCTACCAGAACAGGGATCACAAGAAGGTTCTTCGCTTTGTCAAACAGGAGGGCTTTGTGGTCTTGCAGGACCGGTGAATCAGTCCCCCTGTCGCCGATTTCATATTTGCCTATTTCCTTTGGCTTACTAACATCGCTGACATCAAAGAGGGATATCTTCACACCTTGATACCAGGCGAAATCTCCCTCCTCTGCGGCTACGGCCTCCTTACCTATCCCAATAACGTGGTTTTCATCATAGGGGTGGAGGTAATCCGAATAGCCTGTTATCTTCAATTCTCCCAGAACCTTGGGATTGTAGGGGTCTTTCAGGTCTATGACAAATAACGGATCGATGTTCTTGAAGGTTACCAGATAGCATCTGTTGCCCATGAACCTGGCCGAGTGAATCTGCTCCCCAGGAGCCAGGTCTTCCAGTTGTCCGACTACGTTAAGAGCTTCGTCGAGGACATAGACCTGATTCGTGAGAGTCGCACCACCTTCTCTGCTGAAATGATCGGTTGTAGTGGCTACTCTGAAGTAACCTTGATGCTCATCCATGGAGAATTGGTTCAGTAGTCTGCCAGGAACCTCTCCGCTGCCGTCATATTCGATCACACCGCCATCAATATGAATTCTATGAACAGCAGTTTTCGGCGCATCGTAGACTACTTCTGCCATCTGCTCCGGCAGCGCAACGATATCTACAGCTTGTCCGGGGAAAGTAACGTAGATGTTGGTCATTGAAACGTAGAGGCTGCTGGCAGCTCCCACCAGCAGTGTCTGATGAACTGGCTCCTGCGCATCATCTTTCATATTCACTGCCATGATGGTGGTGTACATGTATGAATAGTCGCTTATGTTGGAATGCCATATCTCCGAGGCAGGTATTTCCTCTGTGCTGTTAGGGTAATAGACCCTAGGGGTAATGACTTCATCATCGGCATCGCTTACGAAGCCATTTACGATGACATAGGTATAGTTGCCTATCATCCTGGAACCAAAGTAGAAGCCATCCACCGCCACATCTCTTGTCAGGATCGGGGTTTCTCTGTCGGAGACGTCATACACTTTGATAGAGGTCTTCTGCGTTGTTTGGTAGTAGGGGGCAAGAAGATCCTGCCTTGTGGCATAGGCTTGTGTGCCATCTTCGAAAACCACCAAGCGATCTTCATTTATGAAAATGCCCGCAATCCTTCCGTCTAGTTCTATGTTGGAGAGTATGTGGGCTTCTTCAGGCGGGTAGGCCTTCACGATTACAAGCCTATTGTCCAGAACCAGGTAGATGTACTCTCCGTCCGTCTTCACGATATCTGCCTCGTCGACACCTTCAACCTGGATATTTGTCTTTGAGTATTCTGAAGCATATGACGGCGCGGCCTCCCCATCTTCTATAGCCCCAAGGGTGAGCACATCACGCCATCCGTTGGTGTAGTAGTACGGATATGCTGCGTGGTTCTCCGCAAAATCTTCGAGATCTTGGTAGGAAGAGAACTGGCTGAGCTCTGTCGCCCCATGAGTCTGCGATCTCTCTGGTTTGCTCAGCCCCACTGCCAGTGCTGCTACGAAACCTGCCAGCAAACCCAGGTAAAGGAATTTCTTGACGTAGTCCCACTTCATTTTCGTTCACCTCCACCAAGTCTGGTGATTTCCCCTTTTTATCAATGTAGACGAAACTCAATGGCAAAAAGTTCAATCTCATCACCAACAATGAATGCTGGAAAGGTTTGGCAACAGGTGATAGAATCTGTTGAGTTGTGATGGATGTGACAACGTCATACCCATCCTACTGCTTAGAATCCAACAATAGAAAGAGGAGGGGAGAAGGCCATGCAAACTGCCGAATTTGATGCTCAGATTAGCGATTTGGAGAGCCAGATCGAAAGCCTAAAGGTGAAGATGGAAGATGTTTGTAGAGCATTCCTTCTGGCTACTGGCAAGTTTGCAGCCCAATGGTTCGAAGATCGAGCGGAGCGGGCTGTGACCACCAACCCCGAGACCACCAGGAAGGTTTCCGCAGAGCGTTTGAGGAAAATGAAGTCTGCTCTTGAGAGGCTGGTGCTTCGTATTCCCAGGATTGTTGGGAAACATGTCAATAATGACAAGTACTGGGCTCATCGTGATGAAATGACTGACGACCTCTTCAGCTACTTTGGGCGCTATCGAGTCTATGGGCGAAGTGTTCCCGATGAGCTGGACAATGCGGTGCGCGAGGTACTCGGGTATGTGGGAAGTCTGCTGGCAGAGTATGGCCTTGCTGAGGTTGGAGAGTATAAGGAATGGGCAATTGACTATCCGGGACCTCACCCCAAGTACAGACGTGAGTATAGCTGGTCGGAGGAAATGAATATCGCGTTGATGCGGTATTCGGAACTCCATGCTAAACTGCTGAAGCTCAGCCAGGCGCTCAAGGAAGTGAAGAACCAGAAAGCTGAAGCCGAGGCGAAGAGCTTGTGGGATAAGGCCTGAGCCTCATTAGGCTCTGGCAAGAGCGACCAGTGGACGGGAGTGGTGGCAGGTATCTCACTGGCTTCAGGACTTCAAATCACCCTTCATTCCGATGGTTATCTCCCTGAGAGGGATGTCCTTGTTGCTCAGGTGTATTGCCTGCTTTGCCATATGGGTTAGTCCAGAGCAGCAGGGTACCTCCATGCGCAGGACGGTAAGGTTCTTTACCTGTGAATGACGCAGAATATCTACTAGCTTCCTTTGATGAGCTTCGAAGTCGTCCAGTTTGGGGCAAGCCACCAGCAAAGCACGGTTCCTGAGGAAGTCTTGATGGAAATTGGCGTAGGCAAAGGGGACGCAGTCGGCTACCAGCAGCAGGTCAGCCCCCTTGAGGAAGGGTGCAGTGGGAGGCACCAAAGAAAGCTGCACTGGCCAGTGACCCAGGGTGGACGGTTGATGTACGGCCTCTCGAGAGCCAGACTCTCCTGCCCTTTGTGTTTCAAACTGGGTGACACTAGCGGAAGCACAACCGCAAGGAAGCTTCTCTCTGTCATGCCCTGCTTCCTCTGAATGGTGTTTTGCCGCCTCTTCGTCGAACTCCTCTGCTTCCCGTTCCTCTACGCTGATAGCACCTTGGGGGCATTCTCCCAGACAGGCCCCAAGGCCATCACAGTATTTCTCCCTGATGAGTTTTGCTTTGCCGTCGACAATCTGAATAGCCCCCTCAGCACAGGCTGGAACACAAATGCCACAGCCATCGCACTTCTCCTCGTCTATTCTTACGATCTTTCTATATGCCTTGGTTTCCAATTTTCGTACCCTCCCCTATTATGGACCAGCGCAGCACCTGCAATCAGGTGTTGACTTTGAATTCCCTCCGTTTGCCGATAGGGTGATCTAAACTCCTACACAGCTATGGTAGTGCTAAGCCAGGATAGCCACTATGATCCAGATCATAGTGGCTTGGTTCCCTACAGACGGTGAGGTGACCTTCCAGGGTTCACTGGCCCAATACTGGAAATGCTGTGTTGCCCTTCGACAGTTCCTATGCTGCTGGTGGTCCTTCGCTGAGCAGTCTGAGCTTGGACACATCCAGTATTATTGTCTTCCCACGAACAGAGCGAACAATGCCCCCTTCCTTGAGGCGACTCATAAAGCGAATGGCTGTCTCGGTGGTAGTACCGGCCATGTCGGCAATTTCCTGCCTGGTAAAAGGGAGAGTCGAACCAAGCTTAGAATAGAGCATCAGTAGTGTTCTGGCAAGACGCTGCTCGACTCTCTCCGCGGCGAGATCTCTGAGCCTGCTTTGAGCATCCCTAAGTCGCCCTGACAGAATGTTGATTATTTTTAGAGCGATTTCTGGGCGATGGGCGAGAAACGAGCGGAAATCGCTTCTTCGGATTCCCAATACCCTGGTTTCAGCCACAGCCTGCGCTGAACCTGGGTATGGCTTGTTTTCGAAAACAGCAACTTCGCCGAACATCTCGCCTGAGCCAAAGAAAGCAATAACAAACTCCTTGCCCAGCGAGGAGTGTTTGAGAACCTTGATCCTGCCTGCGGCCACCATGTAGAACCAGTCTGGTTCATCCCCTTCCCAGAAGATGAATTCCCCTGGCTTGAACCAACTCTCGATGGCTAAACCACCCAACACAGCCAGTTCGTCCTCATCTAGGCTGGAGAAGATGGTTGATTGTCTCAGAACTTGGCCTTTCACTCTATCCGACAACCTGTTGTTCTCCTTGCCGTCACCGGCGTCAGCAGTCTCCGTCAACCTGGATCGGATTCTGTCCCTACTAGAAGGTCAGAGCGCGTACTATTCGCAGCAGCTATGCCACTTCTCGCTTCAGCGTCAGCGAGGAAAGGACTATGAACGCCGCGGCGAATGCCGTGAGTATCAGTAGGTTTGAGCCCACGCTCCAATCCAGGATTCCAGCGCCCTTAATCATCACGTCCTTCACGGCCAAATTGGCATAGGTGACAGGCATCAGGTAGGACAGCCAGCGCAGGGACCACGGAAGGCTGTCTAGCGACCAGAAAAGACCGCCAAGTAAGCCTTGGGAGAAGACGACTAATGGCACGAACTGGACTGCCTGGAACTCGTTGCGAGCAAATGTGGACAGGAGTATGCCTAGGTTGACTGCTGTCATGATCATGATAACCACAATGAGGATAGCTACGAAAATGCTGCCCTCACAGTTTACATTGAGCACATATACTGTGAATAGAAGCATCTCCAGCGATTGTATGAGGGAGAAGATGCCAAAGCCGAGCATGTAACCCAGCACGATGTCGATCCGACTGAGCGGTGAGGCCAGTAGCCGTTCCACAGTCCCCTGGACTCGCTCTCTAACGAAGCTTATTGAGGTCAACAGGAAGACAAAGAACCATGGTATCAGTACCACGAAGGCCGGGCCAAGGTAGTCCAAGGTACTGTAGTCAGGCCCACCGTAGATGAAGCTGGGCTGAACATCGATCAAGCGGCCTTCCATTCCGGGTATGCTGGCCAGAGTCTGCTGGATGGCAGTGGTTATGGTTCCTCTGACATGTCCTGCGACCTGTGCATCGGAACCTTCCAGCAGCAGAGTCGCCGTTGGGCCATTCGCTGTGACCAGGTTCTGGGTAAAGTCGGATGGGAACATGAGAGCTGCTTTGATCCTGCCATCCCTCAATTGCCCCTCCACTTCCTCACGGCTGAGGTCTATGAGCTTCAGATCGCCAACATCCTCGAGGGTATCGACGATGAGACCAGCAACTGATGTTGCTGCCACGTCCTCGTTGACTATGCCAACAGCTGTGTCCGACGGTTTCAGATCGATGAGATATCCCACCAAGGAGAGTATTACTATGGGCACGACCAGGATGAGGGCAACGGTGCGGCGGTCCCGTCTAAACTGGGTGATAATGCGTTTGGCTAGAGCGCTTATCCTATGCCAACTCATTGATTCCCCTCGCTAAGGCAAGGTAAGCTTCTTCCAACGTGGATGTTCCGGTACGCTGCCTCAGTTCGCTGGCACTACCTTCGGCCAGAATGCGGCCATTTCGCATCAGGCCCAGACGGTGGCAGTGCTCTGCTTCATCCATAACGTGGCTGGAGACAACTATGGTCACCCCCTGTTCGTTCAGCCTGCGAAAGTGATCCCAGAAACTTACCCTAAGTTCCGGGTCTACACCAACCGTGGGTTCATCGAGAAACAACAGCATTGGATTATGCAACATGGCGCAAGCCAGTGAGACACGTCTCCTCATACCTCCACTGAGGGTGGCCACAACGCTGTTGGCCCTCTCCGCTAGCTCCACTAGCCCCAGAACTTCGTGGAAGCGAGAGGTGGAGTCTACACCGTAGATGCTGCCAAAGAAGCGCAGATTCTCCAACACCGTAAGATCCTGGTAGATAGCCTCAGCCTGGGTCATGTAGCCAACCTGGGAGAGGATATCCTTGTTAGGCACTGTTTTTGCCAGCACTATTGCTTCACCAGTGGTTGGCCGCAGCAATCCGACCAGAAGGCGAATGAGGGTGGTTTTGCCGCATCCGTTTGGCCCAAGCAATCCGTAGGTTTCTCCTGCTCTAACCTGGAGGTTCACCTCATCGACGGCTCTTATTCTGCCGAAGTGGCGGCTCAGCCTCCTGGTCTCTACAACAGTAGTGGCAGCTATGTCCATCATCAGCTGGCTCCTAGATCTCTGCAAATATGAAGCTACCCAGATCTATGGTCTACAGGAATTTTGCATAATAACCATTATGGCGCATTCCAAGAGGAACAATCTGTTCCTGAGGCGCCACAACATTGTGCCTCTGCCTTCTGAACAACGGTGACCAGACCATGAAGCGAGATCCAGCACTTCCTGAGTATGTGGCACCCAAGCCTATACCAGAACTCATAGCTGTCAACTCTCACTTCTCAGGAGCACTATTCCCAGGGGAGGCAAGGTAAGATTCAATGAATGCGGTCGGGCGTGGTGAGCAATAGGGGCAGCTTCAACTCCGCCGAGGTTGCCTTGACCGCTGCCACCATATTCTTGAGCATCACTGTTCAGGACTTCCTTCCAGAATCCGCCTTGCGGTGCCCCTACGCGGTAATTGTACCGTGGGATCGGTGTGAAGTTGCAGGCGGCGAGGATAATATTGCTTGTAGAGCGCCCTCTGCGGATGAAGCTGATGATACTGTTCTGGACGTCACTACAATCAACCCACTCGAAGCCCATCGGCGAGAAGTCCAACTCGTGCAGTGCTGGCTCGCTTCGATACATGTGATTCAGATCCTCCACCCACTGCTGCAAGCTTGAATGTGGGCTGTAGTCCAGCAAACTCCAGTCCAGACTGGCTTCGTGGTACCACTCATTCCATTGCCCGAACTCTCCACCCATGAATAGGAGTTTCTTGCCCAACTGGGCGTACATGTAGCCCAAGAGTAGTCTTAGATTGGCGAACTTCTGCCAGTCATCTCCGGGCATTTTGCCCAGGAGCGATCCTTTGCCGTGGACGACCTCGTCGTGCGAAAGAGGAAGGACGAAGTTCTCGAAGTAAGCGTAGAGCATTCGAAAGGTTAGGTTGTTATGGTGGTGCTTTCTGTGGATGGGATCCCTGGTCATGAACTCCAGGGTATCATGCATCCAGCCCATATCCCACTTCAGTCCGAAGCCCAAGCCACCGACGTAGGTTGGTCGGGAGACCGCAGGCCAAGCTGTGGACTCCTCAGCGATCGTCTGAGTGTCTGGGTGGACTCCGTAGATTTCTTGGTTAAGGCGACGAAGGAAGGCGAGCGCTTCGAGGTTCTCCCTCCCGCCGTACTGGTTTGGAATCCACTCCCCCTCCTTGCGTGAATAGTCCAGGTAAAGCATGGAGGCAACGGCATCCACGCGGAGACCATCCGCGTGGTATTTATCGAGCCAGAAGAGGGCACTGCTAAGCAGGAAGCTTCGAATTTCATGGCGTCCGTAATTGAAGATGAAACTAGTCCAATCTGGATGGAATCCCTTCCTAGGATCTGAATGCTCATAGAGGTGTGTTCCATCGAAGTAACCGAGCCCATGCTCATCGGTGGGGAAGTGGGAGGGTACCCAGTCCAGGATTACGCCAATGCCTTGCTGATGAAGACAGTCGATGAGAAACATGAAATCCTGTGGAGTGCCGTACCGGCTCGTTGGTGCAAAGTATCCTGTGGTCTGATAGCCCCAGGAGCCGTACAAAGGGTGTTCCATGACTGGCAAGAACTCCACATGGGTGAA
Organism: Dehalococcoidia bacterium; assembly: GCA_041478585.1. Taxonomy (GTDB): domain Bacteria; phylum Chloroflexota; class Dehalococcoidia; order UBA2247; family RBG-13-53-26; genus RBG-13-53-26. The sequence goes on from JBGOWL010000001.1 coordinate 22,521, forward strand.
GCCCATCTTCTTTACATACTCGGTCAGTTTGAGGGCCAGCTCGCGGTAGGTCAGTGCTCTGTTGCCTTCCCCTGGTAGACGCATCCAGGAGCCAAGGTGAACCTCATAGATAGAGATCGGAGCATCAAGCGCATTGCGTTGATTTCGCTTCTTCATCCACTCTTGGTCTTCCCAAGCGTAGTCCAAGTTCCATACAACTGAGGCGGTTCTGGGTGGCACTTCACTGTAGAATGCAAAGGGATCGGCTTTTTCTACTCGGTAACCGTTGTGTCGAGAGATGATGTAGTACTTGTAAATGGTTCCGATTCCAACGCCAGGGACAAAGGCTTCCCAGATACCTGACTGGTCTCTAGGGTGCAAAGGGTGGCTGGTTCTACTCCAGTGGTTGAAATCGCCGACTACAAATACCTGCTCGGCATCAGGTGCCCATACCGCGAAGTAGGTCCCCGCCACTCCGCCAGCAGTCAGGGGATGGCCTCCGAGTTTGTTGTACAAACGGAGCTGACTTCCTTCATTGAAGAGATAGAGATCTTGATCGGAGAGCAAGGTCATGTCATGACGAGGAGGATCATCGGGTTCATTGCCCACACTGGCTTTGTCCTTGTCAATGTTCTTGCTCTTGGGTTTTCTTGATGTCATGGCGTGTCCTCCTCTTCGCTCAAGCTCCAGATTCTCTTTGTTTGTTGCGAGACGGAATTGTCTGACAGATCATACCATGATATTTCCAGAGGTACTCTTGCCCCAGTGATGCCCATGGGGATTCCCCGTTGATGTTGAGTATGGGGCGAGTATTTCCGTGATGACGAGGCCTCCAGTGCGTCCGTGGGCTGCCTTGTGATGGCTAGCATTGCAAGGGAAGAGATAGGGTCTGTAGCCGTCAAGGGAAATTGCATGGTATAGTAGAACCTCATCTGTCCCTTGCACCTTACATATAGTAGTCGAAGTTCTTCTCGCTGCGGGACTTTCTACGTACACGGAAGATGTGGGCTGGAACTACGAAGGGATTCAGTTCCACGTAGTTATGCGAACCATGCCACACGTAGCGGGCATCGGTCAGCAAGTCGTGAACCTGGTAGGGCTCACGGCCATTGAGTCCGAGATCATCAAGGGAGAGATCAGTCCATCCCGACTGCGTGTAACGAGGATCCAGATTCACCATGACGAGCACGATATTGGAGAAGTCCTTCGTGCGTTTACTGTAGCAGATGACCTGCTCGTTATCTGTGAGGTGGAAACTCAGGTTCCTATCGCTCTGGAGGGCAGGGTTCTCATGCCTGACACGGTTGATTCTACCAACGAAATCCTTCAGACTGTCATGCCGTGAGATATCCCAGTGCTTTATCTCGTATTTCTCTGAATCTAGATATTCCTCACTCCCGGGCTCTCTGGCCTTGTTCTCACACAGTTCAAAGGCAGGACCGTAGATTCCGTAATTGGCTCCCAGGGTGGCTGCCAAAACTAGTCTTGCCATGAAAGCAGGCCTTCCACCAAGCTGAAGGTATTCAGTCAAGATATCGGGAGTATTTGGCCAGAGATTAGGACGATAGTATTCCCGCACCTCAGTCTGAGTAAGCTCTGTGAAGTATTGCGTTAGTTCCCACTTGATGTTACGCCAGGCGAAATAGGTATAGGACTGTGTGAAGCCGAGTTTGGCCAGTTGGTACATGACTTTGGGGCGTGTAAAAGACTCAGATAGAAAAATCACATCAGGGTATGATTCTCTGACTTGGGCAGTCAGCCATTCCCAGAAGTGGAATGGCTTGGTATGAGGGTTGTCAACACGGAAGATGCGAACACCTTGCTCAATCCAGAAGAAAACGATACTTTTCAGTTCCTCCCAAAGCGCTTGCCAATTCTTGATCTGGAAGTCAAGAGGGTAGATGTCCTGATAATTCTTCGGTGGATTCTCTGCATATTGAACGGTACCGTCCGGACGCCAGCGGAACCATGCTGGATGTTCTTCCACGTAGGGATGATCGGGAGAGCAGTGAAATGCCAGATCTAAAGCGATCTCGATGCCATATTCTCGGGCTCTTGCCAATAGATGTCTGAAGTCGTCCAATGTACCGAGCTCTGGATGTACAGCCTTGTGACCCCCTTCTTTTGACCCAATTGCCCAGGGTGTGCCCGGATCATCAGGCCCTGCTACGGCTGCATTGTTCTGGCCTTTGCGATTTGTGCAGCCTATGGGATGTATCGGTGGGAGATAGAGCACATCAAAGCCCATCGAAGCCACATAAGGTAAGCGAGCTTCGCAGTCCTTGAGAGTGCCATGACGCCCCGGCTCAGTTGCACATGAACGTGGAAACATCTCATACCAACTGCTAAAGCTGGCCTTCTTGCGATCAACCATTACTTTGAGTTCTTTGGGATAGGTTATGACGTACTCCTTATCGGGATATCTATTCATGAGGCGGGCGGTTGCAGCCGAGAGTGCCAGTGCTTTTTTTTTCTCGGCGTCTGCTATGTCATTGGATTCCAGAACATGTCCCCATCTTCGTAGCATCTCGGCATCAGCAGCGGGAGCACGCCGTGAGGCTTCATATAGGAGTCGAGCTCCTGCCAGGATATCTATCGATATGTCCTGACCTGCCTCCGCTTTCTTGGATAGATCTGATTGCCATGAATGGAAACGATCAGTCCAAGCCATAATCGTGTACTCATAGCATGCGAGTTCAGTCACCTCAAAGGAACCCTGCCACCGATCGTTGCCCAGAGAGGTCATGGTGACTTCAGTCCATTGTGTGTCATTTTTCCTGCGATACAGAAGGAGCGCTGATATTGAATCGTGGCCATCGGCAAAAACGTCAGCCTCCACAAGTACCCTCTCTCCGATGACCCGCTTGATCGGGAAACGTCCACCGTCAATCTCAGGTGCTACCCTCTCTATGACTACGCGTATTCTACCTTTCTGTTTCACCTCTGGTGAGGTATCTCCTTGCTTCATATTGCTTCATACAGGCGCTGCTCATTCTCCGTCATGGGCATCGTGCCAGTGGCGGTCGGCAAGGTGGCGGAGGCTCCGAAGGAATCTCTTGCTTTTCCTGTCCTTAACTTCTTTGTGCTGACACCGCGCCAGTTATCGAAAACGGCATTGAGCGGACTAAGGGATGGTGTGGTCATTCAAAGAGCATCCGTTGGGACGTTCTTGGGCCTGTAGAACGAATCAACAAGCCTGGGATAGTGTTCAATGGCCGACATCTCAGACTTGCAACTCTAGCAAACAACTACTGTGACCGATAGCCACCTGTTCGTTTCAGACACTGCCGGATATTATAACCTGTTCGGCTGCCTTATGACAATATGTTGTCAAATGTCCGCCGTGGGAGAATGATTCATGGTTTCTAGAACAATGTACGATACAATCTGCTGGGGATGGAAGCCGGGACACGAATTGAAGGATTGGAGTATGGAAGTGTGAAAGGATCAGAGTACTGTTTTGCTGAATTCTGCAAGCACCTGGTACTTCAATCCCTCCGGGCTATAGCTTTCCTTTCAGAGTCTCCTTCATTAGTATTCTACTGTAGTCCCAGAATTGTTGGCGCATACTTCTGAAATCGAGGGTGGTTACTGTGCTACCGAGGACTCCGAATGGAAGCATCTGAGGTATGAATCCCCTGGCGTATTTAAGCATCCACGTGCGGGGTTTCATACGGTAGCCTTTGTCAGTGCCTCTGCGAAGGTAGGCCATGTCTCCGGGTTTGTAGATGGCGGGTTCGAACTGGCCTTGCGTATAGCACCACATTTCTCCATCCAGCACGATGTCGTACACATCAGCCCAATACCGCCCTGAGTATCCTCCTGTAGGAATGGGTGTACCAAAGAAGATAAGATACTCCGACATTGAGCCGTAGAGTACAGTGAGCATGCCCATGGCACCGCCTGCGACGTTAAAGATCCATCTCCTCTTGCTCGGTATGCGGCCTGGGCATCGCTTATCCAGCGCATCGGAGATTGCTTCGAATTTCTCTTCCAGTGGCAAATCGAGGTTCTGCTTGCATGTCTCCTGCAATAGATCAGGATCAAAGATATATGCCATTACCTCTCCCCTTGCTGTTGGTCACTCTGAGATCTCTCGCTTGACATGAAAGTTCACGGTGTTGTTGCAGAATGACTGCTTGAGCATGGATGATATGCCTGTCGTGGCCTGCTGTCAAGGTTCTTCATGAGGGATTCGAATTCTGTTTCTGGCTTCCTGTCAGATTGGAGCAAAAAACAGAGGCGCGGATGAAGAAGTCCTGGGCAATGGATACCCTAAATTGTCCCCAATTGCAGGAGGTGGTGTGTTATGGAAACACGGAGCCGTTACCTGGCTCAGGAAGCCATTATCGGCCTCCTGAGCCAGGTACATGGGTTGTGTTGTCCACAGAAAGCCCGGCTGCTGCCAGGATATCTGGAACCACTTCTTCTTTGCCGATAGCCATTATGTGGACTCCGTCGCAGACTGAACTGTTTTTCAGCTCTGCGATCATCCGTCCAGCTATCTCAATGCCCTTGTTGAGCGCACCTCCTTTGGGTGCGCTGGCAAGCTCATCAATCAGATTCTTGGGGACGAAGATACCAGGCACATTCTCGGTCATGTACTTTGCCATCCTGGCTGATACAAGCAGGACTATCCCTGCCAAAACCTTGACGCGGAATTGACGGGCATGGTTCATGAACTTACTAAAGTTATCCAGATCATACACTGCCTGGGTTTGGAAGAATTCGGCGCCAGCCTCCACTTTCTTTTCGAATTTTATGAGCTGGGGTTCCAGCGGGTGTGCCTCAGGGGTGACGATGGCCCCGGCACAAAACTGCACTGCGCCGTCAAGATCATTTCCTCCAAGGTCCTTGCCCGACTCCATATGATGCACTGCTCTAAGCAACTGGACTGAATCGAACTCGAAGACGTCTGCAGCGTGTTTATGATCGCCAACCACGATCGAATCCCCTGTAAGGCAAAGGACGTTTCTTATACCCCTGGTATATGCCAGGAGCAGTTCGGCTTGCAGAGCCATTTGATTACGGTCACGGCAGGTCATTTGAAGGATGGGCTCACCCCCCTGCTCTTTGATGTGCAGGCAGCCGCCGATTGAAGGAAAGCGCATTACTGAACTCTGGTGGTCGGTGACGTTTATAGCGTCAACTTTGTCTCTGAGGATGTCAATGTGGTGACACATCTTCTCGATGTTGGTTCCCTTTGGAGGGCCTATCTCACTGGTCACCACGAATTTGCCAGAGTTGAGAACTTCTTTGAAGCTTTGCCCAGTCATAGTCTGCTCCTCACTCATGAGATTTTGATCATTCGTGGTCTAGGTATGACGTGTGAGTTCTTTGGAGGTTGATACTTCCGCATCACGTCGAGTCGACCCTGATTTTTCAAGCGCTCATAGATGAGAGTCCAAGCGCAATTCTTTGCCTTGTCAATTTCGCATTTGCCGTCATTGGTGCCGCCGCATGGGCCATTCAACAGGTGTTTGTGGCACATCGTAACGGGACAGATGCCGGCAGTGAAGCCTAGAACACAATGGCCACACTGGGCACAAACCTCATGGAAATTGCCCGGATCCTCCTCGAGGCCAATGAACAGAGTATCCAATGCCGGAATGACAGGCTTGTCGATGTACGAAGCTAGCTTGTGTACTCCCAGAGCGCAGCTCATGACCATGATACAATGCGCATTATGAATAGCACCATTGTTTTCCTTGAGAGATACAGAGGTCATCTCATCGCAGGCAATGGGAATTACGATCCAGCCAGTGACCATCTTGCCCAACACCTGGAGATGCTCCTTCATATGCAAGACCTCTTCCCTACCTCCCGTCTTGGTCATAGTGGCACATGTACCACAACCAACCAGGTATATTCTGTCCATGCCGTCCAATTGCCGCTCAATCTCTTCAAGAGGCTTCTGTCTGGTAATAGATTTCATCCTAGCCCTCCAAATTGAACCATATGCCCCTCAATCGTTTTCATGTTTCCAAATCACATCTCAGACAACGCTGGGCTTCCTGGCGGGCGCTTGCCTCTGAGAAGCTCAGCTCGATTTCCTTGAAGGAGTGTTTTCTTTCCTGAGCCGGGATTGTAGGAATCTCCTGCCGTGGGTGTGCTTCCCATGTTTCCTGCTCTTCAGGCAGGTTGACTGCAGCAGCAGTTCTCATTTTCAGATCGTATATCTCAACCCGCGAATCGTCGCCCTTGAGATATTTGTCGATAGAGATAGCCGCTCTTCTTCCAGCGGCGATGGCGTTGATGACCATGCCAGGGCCGGTGACGAAGTCGCCTCCAGCAAAGATGCCATTGACGTTTGTCGCCAGCGTATTATTGTTGACGGCCAATGTCTCCCAACGAGTACGTTCCAGAGCGCTGTTAGCCGGTAGAAAGGACAGGTCAGGAGCTTGGCCTACCGCAGCGATGACGGTATCAGCCTCAGCGAAGAATTCAGAGCCGTTAATAGGCATAGGCCGCCGACGTCCACTGCCGTCAGGTTCCCCCAACCTCATGCGGATACATTGCAGGCCACCTGTTTTCCAGTTTTCAGTCACTATTCGGGTGGGACTGACCAGGAAGTTCAATTCAATCCCTTCAGCTACGGCTTCATCGTACTCTGCCTTGGTCACTGGCATCTCGTTCCGGGACCGCCTATAGTAGATTTGCACTTTCTCAGCACCAAGACGAAGAGCTGCCCGAGATGAGTCCAGTGCAACATTTCCACCACCGATGACTGCTACCCGGCGCCCCACGTTGACCTGCCTGCCGATCTTAATATCTCTCAGGAATCTCAACCCATAGTAAAGGCCTTCAATATCCTCTAGCTCCCCTGGTATCCCTATGCGCTGGCTTCTCTGAGCGCCGGCAGCAACAAACACGGCAGCAAATCCGTCCTTCTTGAGATCGTCTACGGTGAAATTCGCATTTATGGGCGAGTCGTATTTTATGTATACGCCGCGTTTGGCTATGTAGTCTATCTCTCTCTGAATCACCTCTTTGGGCAGGCGAAATTCGGGTATTGCCACTGACAACATACCTCCGCCTACAGGCAGTGCTTCAAAAACGGTCACCGGGTAGCCCATCTGTGCCATGAAGTAGGCGCAGCTCAACCCAGTGGGGCCAGCCCCGACAACGGCCACTCTTTGATTCTGGGTCTGAGGAAAAGGCTTGGGTTCGGGCAATTCCGCACTGTGCTCGAAATACCAATCGGCCGCAAAACGCTTGAGCGCCCTGATGCTTACTGGATCGTCCAGTTCTCCGCGACGACATCGCATCTCACACGGGTGATGACAGATGCGACCGCAGATGGCAGGGAAGGGATTTCGCTCCCTAATGGTATCGATGGCCTCTTCATATTCACTAGCAGTGATATGCGCTAGATACTTGGGGACGTTAGTGCCTACCGGGCAGGTATGCTGGCAAGGCGATATCATCAAAGCATCGCAGGCAGCAGCAGGGCATTTCTTGTCCTTGATATGGGCTTCATACTCATCGCGGAAGTAGTTGATGGTGGAAAGCACTGGATTGGGACAGGTCTGGCCCAGGCCGCAGAGAGAGCATTCCTTGACGACCCTGGCTATGGCAAGCAATGTATCGAGATCTTCATCGCGGCCCTTGCCCTGGGTGATTCTGGTCAGTATCTCCAACATCTGCCTTGTTCCCAGCCGGCAGGGAGTACACTTTCCGCAGGATTCGTCCTGTGTGAAACTGAGGAAATAGCGAGCCATTTCTACCATACAGGTCGTATCATCTAGGACCACCATGCCGCCGGAACCCATGATGGAGCCTACCTGGGCCAGCGTGTCGTATTCCACAGGGAGGTCAATCAAATTGGCGGGGATACATCCCCCTGAAGGACCACCGGTTTGTACTGCTTTAAGCTGCTTGCCGCGAGGGATTCCACCCCCGATATCGTAGATTATGGTGGAAAGAGGAGTGCCCATAGGTACTTCAACCAAACCGCTGTTGGCGATCTTACCTGTAAGTGCAAAGACAGCTGTGCCCCTGCTCTTCTCGGTACCGAGACCAGCAAACGACTCACTGCCCCGGCTGATTATCACTGGAACGGTAGCCAGCGTTTTGACATTGTTGATTATCGTGGGCTTCCCATCCAAGCCTGACTGTGCTGGGAAGGGGGGCCGTGGACGTGGCATTCCCCGCCGGCTTTCGATGGATGCTATCAGTGCTGTCTCCTCTCCACAAACGAAGGCTCCGGCGCCCTCCTTAACATGTATGTTGAAATCGAAGCCGGAACCAAGAATATCCTTGCCGAGAAACTTTTTTTCTTGCGCTTGTTGCAGGGCAATTTGAAAACGTTTGACCGCCAAGGGATACTCGGCGCGGACATATATGTAACCTTCGCTGGCTCCAATGGCATATCCTGCAATGATCATTCCCTCGATAACGGCGTGGGGATCGGCCTCCAGGATGGATCGATCCATGAAGGCGCCTGGATCGCCTTCATCGGCATTGCAGATGAGGTACTTCTGCTGCGCAATGGCAGTCTGGCAGAACTCCCACTTACGCCATGTGGGGAAACCAGCGCCACCACGACCTCGGAGGCCGGACTTCTTGATCTCTTCAATTACTGTCTGAGGTGTCATCTCGAGCAGGGCTTTTTGTAGACCCTTGTAGCCATCTCGGACAATATAGTCATCCACTTTCTCAGGGTTGATGTGCCCACAATTGCGCAGGATGATCCGCTGCTGTTTGCTATAGAAGCTTATGTCGGAATATAGTGGTATAGCCTGATCTGTCACTGGGTCTCGGTAGAAGAGGCGCTCCACCGGCTTGTTATCGCGAAGATGAGATGTCGCTATCTCAGGAGCATCCTCAATATCAACGTGGGTATAGAAGATGCCGTCAGGCTCAATGACCACGTTAGGCCCCTGCTCACAGAAGCCATGGCAACCAGTGAAATCGACCCTGACATTTTTCAGGGCTAGTTTCCCTACATCTGCTTTGAGGGCTTCATATATGGCTTCAGAACCTGCTGAGGCACATCCTGTTCCCTGACAGACGAACACAGTGCGGTGCTTTGCCATATGATCTTACCCCCTAGCGTTAGTGCTGTCTCCGAAAATCTGGGACACTTTCTTAGGATTTAGATGACCGTAGGTTTGCTTGCCGATAACCATGTTAGGCGCCATTGCACAGACTCCAATGCAGGCAACGGTCTCCAGGGTGTACTCCATGTCGAGGGTGGTTTGGCCTTCCTCTATGCCAAGGTGCTGTTTCGCCAGTTTCAGAATTGTCTTGCCACCCCGCACGTGGCAGGCTGTACCACGGCATACTCTAACGATCCTCTTTCCCCTCGGCTCGGTGTAAAGCTGTGAGTAGAAAGTGATGACCCCTTGTATTTGGGAAGGGAACATGTTGAGGGCTCTGGCAATAGGTTCGATAGCTTCAGGAGGTATGAATCCGGACTCATTCTGGATTTCCTGAAGAATTGGAATCAATGGCCATTTCCGGGCACGGTAGTGCTCTATGATCTGGTCTACGAGTGTCAGGTCACACTTGGTGTTTTTCTCATTCATGGGAGTCAATCCTTTCCAGTCTCACACTACAGGCTTTCAGAGAAGGTGTTTTGGATTGTGGGTCCAGATCAATGTCGAACAGGGCATTGACGGGACTCTCTGGGAAAGCGATGGGCATGAAAAGCATTCCTTCTGTTACAGTGTCAGTAATCCTGGCTTTGGCACTGATCTGGCCAGACGGTGAGACAATCTTGACCCTGTCACCCTCATTGATTTCCAGATGGGATGCATCTATGTTAGAAATGTCCACAGGTGCTTCCGGCAAGAACCTGTTCAGTCGCGAGGCCCTTGAGGTTCTGGATCCGCTTCCGAATTGATACAGGCTGGTGCCTGTGATGAGGGTGAGAGGATATCCATCCTTTGACAACTCTCTGTTCGGGACATAGTGAACTGGTGAAAAGCGGCCAAATCCGCTAGGGAACTGACCTTTGTAGAGGCGTCTAGCCCCCGGGGGAGGATTGCCGAACTCAGCTCGGTAGATTCCTTTCATCTCTGAGTCAGTGTAGCCTGTGCCCTGATAGAAGGGGACAAGCTCTTCGATCTCATCCATGATGTGTTCAAGAGATGAATAGGGCATTGGATAGCCCATCCTTTTCGCCAACTGAAGGATTATTCCCCAATCAGGTAGGCTCTGGCCGACAGGGTCAATGACCTTATGCAATCTTTGGACCCTTCCTTCAAAGTTGGTGAAGGTACCCTCTTTCTCAGCGAAACTTGCGGCTGGGAGTACAACAGTGGCCAGCCTGGCTGTTTCAGTAAGGAACATGTCCTGCACCACGAGGAAATGGAGTGATGCCAGGGCTTCCCTGACCAGGGCTAAATGTGGGAAGCTCGCCGCTGGATTTTCCCCCACAACGTACATTGCTTTGATTCTTCCCTCTCTGGCTTGTTCGATCATTTCCAGGGCTGTCAGGCCAGCGCCGGTCGGGTCACATTTGCCCCAAAGATCTGCAAATCTCTTCAAAGTCTGGGGATCATCCACGAATTGATATCCGGGAAGGAAAGAGGGCAGGACACCCATGTCGCATGCTCCTTGCCCATTGCTATCTCCTTGTAGTGCATAGATGCCGCCTGAACCGTGCCCGACGTTGCCGGTAAGCATGGCCAGATTTGCCAGTGCCATTACACCGTCTGTTCCAGTGATGTGTTGAGTGACTCCTTTGCCAAAAACAATGGAAGCCTGATTTGCTGCGGCAAAGATCTGAGCAGCACTCCGCAGTTCCTGACTTGAAACGCCGGTTATTTCCTCTGCAAGCTCCAGGGTATATGTCTCTAGACCCTGACGAAATGCCTCGAAGTTGTCTGTCCGTCTGGTCACGAACTCCTCATCGAGAAGGCTTTCAGTGATTATTAACCTTGCCAAGCCATTCAGGAGAGCTACATCGGTGCTTACTTTCGGCTTCAGCCAGAGATGGGCAAATGCAGTGAGTTTCGTTCTCCGAGGATCCACAAGAAGTAGCTTGGCGCCTCGATATCTAACTGCGCGTTTTATGGCATATCCGACCAAGGGGGCCGAAGAGGTAGGATCAGCTCCTACGACCAATATGGCGTCTGATTGTTCCAGATTCTCAAGAGAGCCGGTCGTTCCGGGCAAGCCAAGGTTCCACCCCAAGCCTTTGCGACTGGCAGCGCTGTACAACCGACTGCTATTGTCGACGTTATTGGTGCCCAGCACACATCGAGCAAACCTCTGCAGGAGGTAGTTTTCCTCATTGGTGCACTTGGGTGAACCAAGGACAGCCAGGCTTTCAGGGCCGTCAGCTTCCCTGATGCGGCCCAGTTCGGTGGCGACAAGATCCCAAGCCTCTTCCCAGGATGATCCCTTGAAGTCGCCATTGACCTTGATCAAAGGCTGGGTCAGTCTTTCGGAGCTGTGCACAAAATCGTAGCCATAGCTTCCCCTGACACAAAGCGTACCACGGTTAACCGGGCTGTCTTTATCTGGCCTGCAGCGCACTATTGTGTTGTCTTTGACTTCAAGGGAGATACCACAACCACAGCCACAGAAGGGACAGATGGTTGTTACTGTTCTGTTAGTAGTTCCCGCGTACGGCCTTTCCTTTTCCATTAGAGCGCCAGTGGGGCAGAATGCCACACAGGTACCACAGAAGGTGCAATCGGACTTCTCCAGGGCACTGTCATTCAGTGTTGCTGGCCTGGAGGTAAATCCGCGTCGGATGTAGTCAATAACACCCTCAACCACAAGTTCATGGTCAGCCCTGATACACTTGGCGCAGAGGATGCATTTGCTCAGATCTCTTTCAAGAAACGGATTGACTTCTTTGATGAGAGAAGGTTGAGGGATTTTCTGGAATTCTACCAGGCCGATGCCGCTTTCCGAAGCAATTCGACGCAGTTCACACCGGTTACCCTTGTCACACACCAGGCAAGAGTCAGGATGACTGGCCAGCATGAGTTTGACTATAATCTTGCGTCTCTCCAGTACCCTTGCGGACTCGGTGTTGATTACCATTCCTGAAGCTATAGGCGTGACGCAAGAGGCCATTAGAGCACCAGAGCGTTCATCTTCTACTAGACAAATGCGACATGCACCGAATGGAGCCAAATGAGAGTCGTTGCAGAGTGTGGGGATATTTACACCAGACTCATCCGCCAGTTCGAGCACGGTCATTCCTGGGTGACCGCTTACTTCGCGTCCGTTAAGCGTAATCGTGATTGTTTCCAATAGCAACTCCCCTCCAGGACTGAGGTGTCAGTGTTGCTCAGAACCCTAGTACTTGCAGAATCTGCGAATCGGACCCCTGGCATGAAGCCCAAGCGCTGACAGGTCGGCAGACACGATGACCTGTGGATATTCTCTACGCGGCGACATTATGGACAAAGCGCTGTCCCTGACTCACAGTTCTGATTGCATCCAGAAGCTCTGAGCCGGCGCTTCTCTTTGGTACAAAGCCGATTGCTCCCGCCTGAGTACTAGCCAAGACGTTCTCCTCATCGTCATATTGACTCAGCATCAGAACCTTGGCAGTGTCCCACTGTGAGCGTATGCGTTTGGTGGCCTCCAGGCCATTCATCACCGGCATAACTATGTCCATCAACACTACGTCAGGAGAAAGGTCGATGGTCTTCTGGAGTGCTTCCTGGCCGTTGACTGCCTCACCTACTACCTGCATGTCCCTCTGGAGAGCCAACAGCGCTCTGATTCCTTCTCTGATTATGGCGTGGTCATCCACTACCAGCACTTTGATCCTTCTGGTCGATCTATCGAGCAGTTTCTCCACTCGGGATACCAGTGATAGTGGTTCGAGTGGCTTAACCAGATAGTCGTCAGCCTCAAGATGCAGTCCTTCGTCTTTGCTCCACCCTTTTGTCAGTTGCTTCTCGGGGGATGCATCAATGACGATGATCGGCAGATCGCCGAATTGTGGCGCCTGTCTGAACCACTGATGCAGCCTGAAGGCCTCTCCTCTTGGCATCAAGGTGCCGAGTATGACAATATCGGGCCTTTCTGACCAGGCCATTTCCTGCGCTTGAGCTCCAGTGCTCGCAAGAGTCACTTTATGCCTGGATTTCAGAGTCGAGCGCAAACGATCCGCAAAACCGGAGTCATCATCGACAATCAAGATCTTCGCTTTGGTGTCCATTTTCACCCTCCTTCTACAGGTCTTCCTCTTGAGCCGAACAGCTCGGCGTGAGGTACAGTTCAAGGATAGGCGAGTTCTCCTACACCAGAAAGGGGGGTTCAAAGCGGACCGAGACCGCAAAACCCCTTGGATTTCCGCAGATAACCCCTTGGTTTGGTCCTGGCAAACCCCCGGTGCCTTCGTCTCCTATGCTCTGTGGAATGGAAGTGGGAATGAATGAGGGATCGCAAATGCCAGGGGTGGGTGTGGGATGTGCAGCGAAACGAGACGGTGCGTGGGTTCAGACCGTTATGATGCCCTTGCGCAGAGCGTATTTGACCAGGTCAACCCGATTGTGTATGTCAAGCTTGTCCATGAGGTTTGTCTTGTAGCCCTCGACGGTCTTGGGACTGATAACCAGGATCTCTGCGATCTCTTGAGTAGTGTGACCCTCTGCCAGAAGTTTGAGGACCTCCCTTTCACGGCCTGTTAGCTGATCATAGGGGTCACGTCTTTCCTGCAGGTTTCCGCCGGTCTGGACGTTTTCTACCAGCAACTTGGCTACTGAAGGTGATAGGAAGGAGTCTCCCCGGTAGATGGAACGGATGCCAACGACGAGCTCGGATGAGGCGGCTGTCTTGCTGATGAAACCATGAGCCCCCGCCTCGATAACCGGGAAAACATACTCCTTGTCAGCGTACTGGGTGAGAGCCAATACCCTTGTTCCCGGGAACTGCTTTCTTATCCGTCTTGTTGTCTCCATGCCTCCCAGCAAAGGCATGGCAATATCCATGATGACCACATCAGGTGCCAGTTCTTTGACCTTCTCCATAGCTTCCTGACCGTTGGCTGCCTCACCGACTACTTCCATGTCGGCTGCCAAGCTCAGAAGAGCGCAAATACCGTCTCGTACTATGGTATGGTCATCTACCACCAGTATTCTTATCTTCTTCATCAGCCATACTCCGAATCACAGGAACTCTGGCCGTCACCACAGTACCTTCTCCAGGCTGAGACTTGATGGAGCATGCACCACCAAGAAGGGACACTCGTTCCTTCATGCTGAACACGCCTCGGCCTCTGCCGCTTTCCTCTATTCCTGTGATCTTCGAAACGTCAAACCCCCTACCATCATCGGTGATGCGCAATAGCAGGTCATTAGCTCTGCATTCCATAGCTATGGTGACATTCTTTGCCTGGGAGTGCCTGGCTATATTGCCTATCGCCCCTTGAGCAAACCGGAAGAGCCCTGCTTCCACCTCTGGTGGCAAGGAACCAAAGTTGCCCCTGCATTCCAGGGACGTGTTGATTCCCAGGTGAGCAAGAGTGGTCTCAGCATACTGCCTGATGGCTGGTACCAGCCCCAGTGTATCCAGGAGGGTGGGCCGAAGCTCTCTTATTATCCTGCTGACCTCAGTAGCTACCTGGACGGCAAGGGAGTGCGCTTTTCTCAGTCTCGATTTGAATTCTTCATCCCGAGTGTTGGACATGTCAGCCATGTCAACCAATGCTTGCAGGTTGAGAGCCAAGCCAGACAGTGTTTGGCTTGTTTCATCATGCAGTTCACGAGATAATCTGCTTCGTGCTTCCTCTTGAGCCATCAAGACCTGGCGTGCCAACTGACGATACCGCTCCCTACCTTTTGCCAGCCGCTCGTACAGCTTCGCCTGCTCAATGGCCACACCCAGCTGGTCGCCTATCGAGTGCAGGAGGTGCATATCATCCTTGGTGAAACGATGAGGCAAGTGACTAGCTACATTGATCACGCCCCAGACAGCCTCCTTTGACCTCAGGGGGACGCTGATGAATGCTCTCAGATCCTCTGCCTGCACCAAATCTGGATAGGCGGCGAGGGGCTCTGTCGAAATATCCTCTACCAGGATGGATTTGCTGCTGTGGGCTACCCTCCCGGCGACTCCCTCACCCAGCTTGAGGCGTATTTCGTCAGCGAATTTGGGTGACAACCCGCGGTAGACCCGATAGGACAGAGTCTTAGTCTCTTCGTCTAGGAGCAGGATGCCTCCGATGCTGCCATCCATGATGCTGAGTACGTTATCGAGGGCAACTTCAAGAATGGCGTCGAGGTCCCACAGCCCGCTGACTGCCGCGGAGACACGACTCAAGGCCAGAAGATCACGATACCGCTTGCTATCGTCTCCTTCCAGGTCCTGTGTGTTGGCGCCAGATTCAGCCCG
Organism: Dehalococcoidia bacterium; assembly: GCA_041478585.1. Lineage (GTDB taxonomy): Bacteria > Chloroflexota > Dehalococcoidia > UBA2247 > RBG-13-53-26 > RBG-13-53-26. The sequence goes on from JBGOWL010000001.1 coordinate 37,809, forward strand.
TCCGGTAGATTCGATGGCTCCTCCACTATCTGCTATTGTGCATGCGAATCATTGGGTTGGCTAGTTTCTGCCAAGTTGGGTGGTAAGGTCGCCCTGGCCAAAGTGTCATCCGCTCATTAACAAAGCGATTTTGTCCCGAAAGACTATGTGAGATTCTGGATATCTGGCAATTCCGGCAACTCTCAACTCTTACCTCAGGGAATGGGAATGATTAGGCTGGTTCCAGTTCGATCAGGCCGTAGTTGCCGTCCTTCCTCCGATATAGAACGTTGACCTGATTTGTACGCGCATTAAGGAAAATGAAGAAGTCGTGCCCCAGGAGTTCCATCTGCTCTGTTGCTTCGGATGCCGTCATGAGTTTTGTGCTGAAGCTCTTGGTCCGGACCACGTTGTTGGGGAGTATTTCCTCGTCAAGCTGGAGTGGTTCGACCGACGCAGGCAGTTCTCTCTTATGCCTATCCGACCTCCTGTGCTTCAGGTAGAATCGATCCTTGTAACGTCGTGTTTGTCTGCGGACAACATCGACAGCAGCATCAATAGCAGCATAAATATCCGCATCTCTCTCTTCAGCCCTGATGAGAGTACCATTGCTGTTGACAGTCACCTGGACTATATACCTGTTGCTCGGGTCCTTTGCTTTCTCGCTGGAGATTTCCACCTTGGTTTCGATGATAGAGGGGAGAGTACGGTCAATCTTGCCCAGTCTTTTTGATATGTAGGCTTCCACTTCTCTGGAAACTCGTATCTTCTTGCCTCTGATCACTACGTTCATTCTAGGCTCTCCTTCGACTTTGCTGATAATCTCCCACCGGAGTATGACACAATATAGGCTGGGCTAGAGCGAGTGTCAAGTGACGTCAATTGGGGCTGTTGGGGCTCGAGTATCGGATAGAATCCAGGCTGTGGCAAGGGATAGCATGCAGACTATTGGGTGGGCTGTTTGATCTTGACGGGGACGCATTTCCTGGGGGGGGGCGGCGCTGGCCAGTCCTATGTAGCGACCGTATCTTTTGATCCTGCAGTTGTAAGCTGTTTTCTTTTTCTGGGAGCACGCGCTGGCGTTGGTTTTGACTGCCGTCTGGTTGGCCGCGACTCTGTAGGAACGTCAGTACCTTCGGGTTCTGATTTTGCAGCAGGCCGTTTCAAGCGTCTTCGCGGTTTCTTCTGGCTTTCGACGTTACTATCTTCACTAGCTGCTGACGAAGTCAGGGCAGATAGTATCTCTCTCCAGTGGTGATAGATCACACCATGTCCCTCGGCTGCAAGGAAAGTAGCGCGGCAAATGGGAATGGTGTTTGCCAGATATCTTCCCATTGCAATGGGCGTCCTAACGTCTTGTGCCCCATGCCAAAGGTGGATTTCCATGGCGATATCCTCAAGGCGGAAGCCCCATGGATGTGCCAGCAGTACCATTTCCGATGCTATGCCGCTGATACCGTCGCGGACAGCCTCAGCATAGTCCTGTATCAGCAGGGACTTTACATCAGGCTCCTTGAGTAACACTTTCTCCGATTCGGAAGTGAGGCCTGCTTCAAAGTTGAAGAATCGGTCGGGATTCCGATGATAGGCAAGGTTCATCAACCACCATGAGAGGGCAGCAAGCGTTGGGGAGTTGCGTGCCAAGCTGAATAGCAGATGGTTTCGCCACATCATGCCCCTGGTGGCTTCTGGAGCAGAGAGCGGTGCTATGCTGCTGATTAGTGCTGCTCGGGTCAAGCGATGAGGAATCTTCAGCGCACATGCTGTGACGTAAGATCCTCCCCCCGACATGCCAGCGACTGCAAACCGGTCGATATGTAGCGTATCAGCCAACTGCACTACATCATCCGGCCAATCCAGCAGTGTACGCCCAACCTTGGAGTCGGATAACCCGAAGCCGGGCCGGTCAGGTGCAATTATCCGAATACCCAGTGATAGTGCTATGGATTCGTCCGGATGATGAAACAGCCGTGAACCGGGTGTTCCATGGAAGAAAATGACGGGTTTGCCTTGGGGATCACCGTATTCGGCATAGGCGAGC
>JBGOWL010000293.1:0-2501 GCA_041478585.1 Dehalococcoidia bacterium
CCGTTGGCCCCAGGGACCTGATCGACAAAGTAGAGAAGCACCTCAAGCGGGCTGAGGAGAAGGCAATGGCGGGTGTGGCCAAGGGCGGCGCGAAAAAGCAAAAGGCCCAGGCCATGACCCCGAAGAAGCCCGCGAAGAAGGCGACCAAGGCTGCAACGAAGAAAACGCGCAAGCCTGCGAAGTAGAGATCTGAATTATCTGTCAGGATATCCCTCACATTCTGGCTATGGAGTAGGGCAGGAAAGGAGGTCTCTGCCATAGTAGTATCCCCATTTAAGGAAGCGATAGACGCTGTAGTTGAGTCAGGGGGCAATGCCCTGAAGCAGTGCTACCAGTGTGGCCTCTGCACTGGCACCTGCCCCTGGAACCTGGTGAGGAGTTTCCCCACCCGCAAGTTGATCCATCAGTCCCAGCTTGGCGTGGTGGATTTCGAGAGTGAGGACACCTGGATATGTGCCACCTGCCGAGCGTGCGTCGCCCGTTGCCCCCGTGGTGTGGCCATAATAGATATCATGAAGGCCCTCCGCAGCGTAGTGGTGGGGATGGGGGCCGGTCACGTTCCTGATTCGTTACGGGTAACTCTCAAGAACATCGCTGGAACGGGTAATCCCCTCGGTGAAGCAGCGGAGAAGCGAACCGATTGGGCCAAGGATCTCGAAATAAGACCATTCACCAAAGATACTGAGGTACTCTACTTCTCCTGTTGCATACCGGCCTACGATCCCAACATCAAGAGGGTGGCTAAGGCTACGGCCACTATTCTCAAAAAGGCAGGAGTCAACTTCGGCATCCTCGGGACGCGCGAGAGCTGCTGCGGCGAGAGCGTGCGCAAGGCGGGAAACGAGAGCCTCTTCCAGACCCTGGCGCAGAGCAACATCAGCGCTTTTTCGGAGAGTGGTGTTACAAAGGTAGTCGTCAGTTCTCCGCACTGCTACCACACCTTCAAGAATGAGTACCCTGAGCTGGGGAGCAATATCGAAGTGGTTCACTTCACTCAATACCTGGCGGAGCTTATCAGAGAGGGACGGTTGAAGCCGACCAGGGAAACGAACCTGAAGGTCACCTATCACGATCCATGCTACCTTGGGCGTCACAACAGTGTCTACGATGAGCCCAGGGAAGTCCTGAGGAGCATCCCGGGGCTGGACCTGGTGGAGATGGTGGATCACCGGGAGAACAGCCTCTGCTGTGGAGGGGGTGGCAGCAGGATATGGCAGGAGACCAAGAAGGGCGAAAGGCTCTCCGATCTCAGGCTGGATCAGGCAGTAGCCACAGGAGCCAGCGTGCTGGCCACCGCCTGCCCATACTGCATGCTCAATTTCGAGGACAGCATATTGACTTCGGACAGAAGCGATGTCATCAAACTCAAGGAGATATCGGAGCTGGTTTTGGAAGCACTGTAGCCAGCGTGCAAGGTGGTTTGAAAGATGGCCAGGATAGGGGTTTTCGTATGCCACTGTGGCACCAATATTGCCGGCACCGTTGACATAAACGGGGTAGTTGAGGCAGCCAAGCAGATGCCCATGGTGGTGCATGCTGCAGAGAACAAATACAACTGCAGCGAACCGGGGCAGGCCCTCATTCGCGATGCCATTGTTGAGCACAGGCTCAACCGCGTTGTCATCGCTGCCTGTTCACCGCGGATGCACGAGAACACCTTCCGCAAGACTGTGGCCGCGGCTGGCCTGAATCCCTACCTTATGGAGATGGCCAACCTGCGGGAGCATTGCAGTTGGGTTCACGGCGATGGGAAAGAAGCAGCTACCATAAAAGCTATGGAGTTGATCAGGATGGCGGTGGCCAAGGTCGCTCGCCATGAGCAACTGTTTCCCAAGCAAGTACCGTTGACCAAGCGGGCTCTGGTCATTGGCGGCGGTATCTCTGGAATCCAGGCGGCCCTGGATATCGCCAACGCCGGCCACAAGGTAGTACTTGTGGAGCGCGAGCCCACCATCGGTGGGCGCATGGCTCAGTTGGACAAGACCTTTCCCACCCTCGACTGCTCTTCATGTATCCTCACTCCCAAGATGGTGGATGTGGCCCAGCATCCCAATATCACCCTGCTCACCTCTGCCGAAGTCAGAGAGGTCAAGGGCTTCGTGGGCAATTTCGAGGTCAGCATCTTGCAGAAGGCGAGGAAGGTTGACCACACGAAGTGTACTGGCTGTGGTATCTGCTGGCAGAAGTGTCCGGAGAAGGCACCTTCGGAGTTTGATGTGGGGATGGGCAAGCGCCCTGCGGTTTATATTCCATTCCCTCAGGCTGTACCTCCGAAGCCCGTCATAGATACCAATAGTTGCCGTTATCACAAGTACCTGCGATTCATGGAGGAGAAGAAGGAGGGCAAGCCGCCACCCCAGTGCCGCATCTGTGAGAAACTCTGCCCGGTGGGTGCTATTGACTGGGAGCAAAAGGACGAGATTTTGACGGAGAAGTTCGGGGCCATAATTGTGGCCACAGGCTACAAGGCCTTCGATCCTACAATCTACACAGAGCTGGGC
>JBGOWL010000203.1:0-3883 GCA_041478585.1 Dehalococcoidia bacterium
CAAGTTGCGCCGCCAACCCATTGTTCCCCTCGCCAACCCATTCCAACAGTTTTCGCTCTGCCCTGATCTTGAAGACCCTATACCTCGCCGGGACCAGCAAGACCCGTGACATAGCCACTAGAAGATTGGTCTTGCCACAGCACATGCCCCACCCTTTTCTGAGAGTCTCTGAAGCCTTGACGTCCCAGTCCTCAAGTCCGTAGGGCAGTTCCCTTACAAACTGATAGATCCGATCGAATCTCTGCAGGTGATTGGTGCAACCTTCAGCCAGCCGAAAAGCCACCTCTTCTATAGCCTTGCCCTTATCAAAATCACAGAGCCGGGTTGGTTGGAGGTAATTCTCTAGTCCATCCATGCTGTCGCCCCCGTATCACCCAAAGAAGCCCGTTTGATGTAAACCCAGGAATTCATTGAGCTATTCCATTCTACTCCCCCGCTTCACAACTGACCGACCAACCCACAGAAACAATCCTGGTCATCCAATGGGCAGGTTAGAGAGCGGATTTGGTACATGGTGGCTGTCGGGTCCCTGACCCGACGCTTAGTGTTTTCCGCAATCGGAAGGTCACATCGGGGACCTGACACTCACGGAAGTTGGCGAATTGACAGATAATGACCTGACGCAACACTCGTACTTAGTGGCGCAGGAGTCAATACAGACATCTGAACCTACGCCAAAGCTATGTGGTCGTCTAGAGAATTATGCAACCAGGCACTAGCCTGATGACTTCCGTTTCGCGGGTATGGCATTAGTCCTCCCGCAATGAGGACATTTGATGCTGTCACCCCTGAATTTGGGCGGCACCCTTAGCTTTGTGCCGCATTCACAGTTGACAAGCCCATAGTCGCTGTACTTCCAGAGCAGGTCAGACGTCTCCCTGACGCGTTCCACCTTCTCAGGTACAGCCTCTGCAGCTTCTGGCTTCCGCGCAGCCACAGCCGCAGCACCCACAAGGGCAGAGGAGGGTATCACCCCCTTGCCCGAGCGGCCGACCTCATGATAAGCCTTATCATAGGCAGCTAATGAGGCCCCCCCCGCCATGCTCCGCAGAATCCTCACCCTCTCTGAGATAGGCGGATGGGTGCTGGTCAGGTCGCTGGCCGCCTTCCCTTTATCTCGGAAGGGGTTAATGATATACATCGGAGCAAAGGCCTTGTTGGCCGTCTTCAATTCCTGAGTCGAACCTGCTATCTTCTCCAGCGCCGACGCCAGCCCCTCGGGATACCTGGTGTAAAGTGCGCCGGAGGCATCGGCCAGGTATTCCCTTCTCCTTGAGATTGCATAGTAGATCAATTGGGCTGCGATCGGCGCCACTATCATCAGGACAATGGCTACAGCAATGATTATCAGGATTGCGTAGCCACCTCCCCCTCCGGAGCTTCTCCTGCCACCCCCGCCCCGCATGCCCCCAAAGAACATCATCCTGGCCGCAAACCACGCCAGAAGCACAATGGTCCCCAGCAGAACACTGCAGAACGTCATCAATAGCACATCGCGGTTCTTTATGTGGGATATTTCGTGAGCCATAACGCCCTGCAATTCATCCCGGTTCAGTCTTTCCAGCAGACCCGAGGTAATGGCCACCGACGCCCGGCTGGGATCCCGTCCTACGGCAAAGGCATTCAAAGACGGATCATCGATGATGTATATGTCCGGCACCTTCTCCAGCCCCGAGGCGATTTTCATCTCCTCCACGATATTGTAGAGGCGGGGATGATCGTCGCGGCTGATCTTCCTTGCTCCGGATATCGACAGTATCAGCCTGTCCCCCTGGAAATAGGCAAACAGATTCATGATCACCCATATCAGAATGGCAACCACAAGACCGCCAATCCCGCTTCCGAAGAGAGCCTCGCCCAGGAAGTAGCCAAGCAGGAGTAACAACAGCCCCATGGCTGCTACCAGGATCATGGTCCTGGTCTGGTTAGACCTTATCTGTTCCCACATGCCTTATTGTCTTCAAACTAAGTGAAACTAACCTTGGGCACTTCCTTTTCCGCGGCTACCGTGACCTCGAAGAACTCCCCCACCTTGAAGCCGAACATACCCGCGATTATGTTGGAAGGTACCATCTGAGTCTTATTGTTGTAGGTCAGCACCGAATCATTGTAGTGCTGGCGCGAGAAGCTTATCTTGTTCTCCGTCGAGGTCAGTTCCTCCTGAAGAGCAAGGTAATTGGTGTTGGCTTTGAGATCGGGGTACTTCTCCACCACAGCCAGCAGCCTGGAGAGCGCGCCGCTCAGCTCGCCCTCGGCCTTGGCCTGCGATCCCACACCCGTTCCTACTGCCTTCTGCGCCAGGTTGCGGGCATTGGTGACTGCCTCAAACGTCTCCCGCTCGTACTTCGCATAGCCCTTGACCGTTTCCACCAGGTTAGGAATCAGATCATGTCTTCTCTTGAGCTGCACATCGATCTGTGCCCAGGCATTCTTCACCTGATTGCGCAGTCTCACCAGTCCGTTGTAGCTCATCCAGATGAAGCCGAGGAAAAGGAAAAGAACAACCAGAACCACGATCAGCACAATGATTCCAACAGACACGGATCACCTCCTCAAACTAGATTTACGCTATCCCCTGACATGGAAGACTTCCCCCAGGAAGTCAATCACTCTTCCCTGCTTATCCGCCGCCGCATGCTTATCCTTCAGTTGCCCCAGCACCTGGCCCACTTCACCGCCGTCGAACCACACCCCGTGCCCCCGGGTGCAAACGTCTATCATCACCTCCGGCGCAGAGCCAATGGTCACCTTTTTCATCTTCTTTCTGCATATCGGGCATCGCCTCGCCTTTTCGGCTGCCTTCTTTTCAGGCAGGGCCATTATCTCATTCATGGTCAACGCCTCGCCTTTCAGGGCCAGGCGTTCCGTCAACAGGGTCAGCTCCCCTGCATCGAACCAGACGCCGTAGCACTTCGTGCAATAGTCCAGCTCAATCCTCTGGTATTCGACTACAACAACCACACCCTTACATGCAGGACAATTCACAGCTTCCCACCTCAGATCCTATAGCCTAGTTGATTTGTTTAACATGGAAGTATAGACCACTTCGCAGATTCCAGCAATAGAAACCACACCACACCAAGATATATCATCCACAGCAGACAGGAGAAGCCAATCCAGAATCGTCACGATATCGAACCTGTCAATTCAGAACCCACCAGATGAGATGTCACCTCTCCGCCTCTACCCACAGTCTCTCCCCATCAGTAGTGAAGGTAATAGTCCCGTTCTCATCTGTCCGATAAACCTCCACTCCATCCAGTTTGTCCAGCGTCTCATCGCTGGGATGCCCAAAATCGTTGTTCTCGCCCACAGAAACGACCGCGACCTGCGGGCCGACCGCCGCTATGAACTGGGAAGACGTTGACCTGGCACTGCCGTGATGAGCCACCTTGAGCACTGTGCTATTCAGCTCACACCATTGGTCACTGTAGAGAATCTCCATCTCTGCCTGCTCCTCGATATCACCGGTGAAAAGGAAGCTGACCTCTCCCCAGACAAGCCGTAGCACTACCGAATTGTTGTTAGCATCTGATCCAGTGCCTTCCAGCAGATTTGCCCGGGGCCAGATTACCTCTATCACCATCCCATCACCAAGCTCAATCTGCTGACCTGCTTCTGCTACGGTTCGCTTGATGCCCTTCTGGTCTATAAGCTCTAGCCATGCGTCATAGGCAGGCGTATTCTCTGACAGACCTGTCTCTAACACCTGCTCCACTTCGTACCGTCGCAATACCTCCACCAACCCCGTGACATGATCGTCATCAGAATGAGTCAGCACCACAAGATCAAGGCTTTTGTCCCAGAAAGGCAGCTTCTTCCCCAATTCAAGACATACTCCGCCAATGTCCGGGCCACCATCGATCAGTATCTGCTGACCCGC
>JBGOWL010000253.1:0-3068 GCA_041478585.1 Dehalococcoidia bacterium
AGTCGGAGATACTAATCCTGTCCTTTGATCTCTCTTTGATCAAGAAGGGACTCCGGTGGTGTGCTGGATTTGCATCGGGAGATGCTCAAGACTCAGTGTCGAGAACGTAAACCCAGTGTGGTGCCCCCATGATAACTCAACAATAGCATTACTGCTGCGAAAGCAGGGAATCAGACACCTGGATTCCGCATCAAGTGCGGAATGACACGGGTGGATGTGCGGAATGACAAGGAAGGTGAGCCGATGCCCTATATCCGCCACTATGGATTCCCGCTTCCGCGGGAATGACACTGATGGGATTGGGGAATGACGTCGGTGGAGTACACGTAAAGGCATCTCAGAGACATTACACTAGTACGATATTTTGACCCAATATGAAGGACAAACCGCGTCAGGTAGCCCCAGGGGTGTATATGCTGGAGGCTCCCTTTTTTTTGGGGCTTGAGTCGCGAGACGAAGAGTCCCTCACGCTGTGCTACCTTGTCCAGGAGGAAGACGGCTGGCTCATGGTGGACAGTGGCTACAATGACAAGGGATGCTACGATGCCCTCTGCCGCCAGATCGATTCCCTGGGCATAACCCTCAAAGATATCCGTTGGCTGGTGATCACCCATTATCATCCCGATCACAGTGGGCTGGCGAATCTGATCAAGGCAGCTTCCGGGGCCAAAGTGGTGATGCACCAGGATGATTGGGACATCCTGCACAATATCGTTGGCTCTTCCGAAGAATGGAACATACACGGGCTGATTCCGTGGGTCAGGTCTCTCGGCGTACCTCCAACCGAGATTGAGGGATTCCGGGAAATGGCGACTTTCGGCCGGAGGCTCTTCCCCATGGGTCTGGAAGTGGACATACTGCTTCAGGGTGAAGAGAATCCAATTGGCGACAGCGGGCGTCTCCGGGCTATTCTAACGCCAGGCCATAGCCCCGGACACATATGCATTTACGATGAGAAGAACAAGGTGTTCTTCTCAGGGGATCACATCCTTATTGGCATTACTCCGCATATCTCCCCCAGCCACCTCACCAGCCACGATCAGCTTGGCCAATATCTCAATGCTCTGCGGAAGGTGCAGCATCTCGATGTGAGACTGGTCCTTCCTGCCCATGAAAGACCTTTCGATCACCTGAGCCAGCGGGTGGATGAGATTCTGGAGCATCATAGCGGACGTTTGGAGGAGGTGCTGGTTGCGCTATCCGGGCGGATGCTGACTCCCTGGGATATAGCCTGTCAGGTAGAGTGGGCGGTGGGCAAGTGGAATCAGATGGATGCCACAAATCGGGTCCTGGCAGTGCGGGAAACTGTGGCTCACCTGCAGCTCCTGGAACAACGGGGACAGGTGGCACTGACTGAAAGGGACGGCGTCAGCCTATATAGACTCGTGGGAAACGGCTAACCAGGAAGCGTACTGGCTTTCTCCGCCGTCTATTCCTCCTGCTCGAAATCGGGTATCCTATTTGCCTCCAAAACAAGTCAGAATTGTGTTGCCCCAATGGCAGGCTGTAGGATGAAACGAATGGGAACCCCGACCGAGTCGAAACCCCGGCTCATATTGGCAGTTCCGCGAAGCAAGTCAGAGGCCAAACGATTCTACGATGGCATCAGCAGGGTCTATGACCTCCTTACTGCTGCCTTCGAGCGAAAACATGCCGAAAGGGCCTTGGGACACCTATCCATAAGGGAAGGAGAATCTGTTCTGGAAATTGGCTTCGGCTCCGGACACTGCCTCCGATGAATCGTGACCTCCGTGGGCAGGACGGGCAAGGTTTGTGGCGTGGATCTCTCCCCAGGAATGCTGAGAGTTGCCAGGAGAAGAATGAGCAAGGAACAGGCCCTGGACCGGGTGGCACTGTGCTGCGGAGACGCAGCACAGTTGCCCTGCAGAAATAGTAGTTTCGATGCGGTCTTCATGGCATTCACACTCGAACTATTTGACTCCCCACAAATCCCCGAGGTGCTGTATGAGGTCAGAAGGGTATTGAAGCCGAAGGGCAGGTTCGGGGTAGTCAGCATGTCCAGGGAAAACGGGGAATCTATGATGGTGAGGCTCTATGAATGGGTACACCAGAGGTGGCCCAAATATGCTGACTGCCGACCGATCTACGTTGAGAGATCTTTGATTGACGCCGGATACGGAGTACAGAGCAAATCGATGGCGTCGATGGCTGGATTGCCCCTAGAGACTGTGGTGGCTAGGGTACAGGCGGAGGGGAATGACTGCTGATTTGGGATGAATCCTAATTGTGGGACAGATGGCTTCGTCTCGACTCCACCACGGTCCAGACGACTATCCCCAGCAGCACGATGCCGGAGCCTATCATGATATAGAGCGTCTTGCTTTGTATTCCCGAAGCGAAGCTGCTGATGACATTGTAGGCAATCTCATTACCCTTCTCGGTCATGACCATCTCGACACCCTGGTGATCCGCGGGGTCGCCTATCAGACTCTGGGCATGTTGATCTATGACCTTGGACTGGATGACGGCGACGGCGATGAAGATCACCAGGCAGGTGAGGAACAACACAGCAAGCGCCCAGGCCAGTTTGGTTCTCCAGCTACGACCACCCAGGAGGCCAATGCAGACGAGCAGCAAGACGGGAATCAGCCAGAGGGCCCAGAGCCAGGTTCTGACGTTATGTATCCCATGGCGCACATCATCAAATGTCTGAAGGTCCCTATCAGAATCGTCAGAGATGGCATCCCTCAGGTCCGCTTCGGTTATGGTATTGCCGTTGGCTATCAGGTCGCGAGCCTTATCAAGTAGCTCAGCGTTGTCTTCCCCCAGAGATTGCCTCAATTGGGCATCGGTGTAGACCCAGGAATCCGGCATACTATCTCCGATCATCTGATCAACTGAAGAAGCAATGTCAATGCCCAGTGCATCCTTGAAGCCTTCATAATCCAAACCGGCAGGACGGCAATCAGGCAGGCTGCCCGGGGTCAGATTCAATAGAGCCTGCTCGAAATCTGCCTGGTTGCACTCCGGCAACGCATTGAAAGCAGTCCGCAGTTTCTGGTCAGCCAGACTCGTAATTCTGTCGAGCGCCGCTGTCTTGCTATCCG
>JBGOWL010000205.1:0-3828 GCA_041478585.1 Dehalococcoidia bacterium
GCCTTTGATCGGGGACGTGCTTCCATCTTGGAGAGGCTGAAAGGCACGCCGGGGATCTTCACATGACCCAAGACAGGATGGTGGAAATCAGTCACATAGTCATTTGCCAGCACCTGGGGATCTAACGCAGCTTCGGAAACAGTATTGACAACGTCCCAAGCGAACTGGGCCTTCTCTTTGAACCTCCTGACCCATTCGTCTCTAGGCTTCTGAGCAAAGATTGAGTCCAGGAGTTTAATGAACTCCTTGTTGTTGTCCCTTCTCATCTGTGGTGTGGCAAGTAGATCCTCCACCTCTTTCCCTGGAAGGTCGAGCATTTCTCGGACGTTGTCCCAGAATCTGTCATATTGCATGTCGGAAAGTTCTATCCATTTGCCGTCGGCGCACCGGTAGCTATTGGTAAAGGCATTCCCTGATCTAGCCCTGGAATGTCTCGGTTGCTGCCGCCCGCGCCAAAGTGCAGTTTGGATATTGAGCGCCTGCAAATGTATAGCCGAACCCAGCATGGACACGTAGATCTCCTGACCGATACCGGCCCGCTCCTTAGCCAAGAGTCCAACCAATATGGCATATGCCGTCATTGTCGCCGCCAACTGGTCTACCACAGCTCCGACTATCTCGAAAGGTTCTGGGCTGTCTCGATCTCCGCAGGCCATCATCAGCCCCGAACGTGCCTGCGCCAGGACGTCGAAGGCCCGTTTCTCCGCATCTTCTCCCTTTGACCCATATCCCGAAGCAATTACGTATATGATCTGAGGGTTGTGCTTACAAAGGTTTTGGTAGTCCAATCCCAAACGCTCGCGCAATCCCTCACGATAGTTAGTGTAGAACACGTCGGATGTTTGGACCAGGCGATAGAATATCTCACGTCCCTTCTCCTTGCTCAGGTCGAGGGTAATGCCCCTCTTGTTGCGGTTGAATGTCTCAAAGACAAGGTTTAGGCCATGAGGCAACATCATTTGGCGATCCCAGAGCTTCTGAGAGCCCCTGGAAGGATCGCCAACGCCAGGTTGCTCTACCTTTATCACCTCTGCTCCAAGGTCACCAAGCATGTAGCCGGCACCTGCTCCATTGATAAACGATGCCCATTCCAGCAATCGAATGCCATCAAGTGGTCCGCTCATCTGTCTTGCTCCGGTTTTTGAAACTGCCTCGAGTATTCTATTTCTTGTCGTAGTACTTCGGGGGATTCTTCGTGTGCCGGTCTTGCATTCCGTGCAGGGAATCTTTTAGGCCCTGGTTCCTGCGCTCCTTGAAGAAGTTATATTCGTCGGGCTCCCAGCGCAGATTGGTAAACAGAGTATGTGAGAAATATGCGGCGCTGACGCTGGCTGTATGCATCCCCATTATGTTCAACCACAATTCCAGGGTGGATTTGCCTATGGCTATACCATCCCGAGGCAACTTTGCCAAGTCTTCAGCCAGTTCCCTCACTTCGCGCTCAAGTTCATCAGATGGGACAGCCTTCGTCACCAAAGTCATGTCAGCCGCTTCTTTCCCCGAGAATCTTCTGCCCGTGAAGATGAGGTCCCTGGTTCTCTTGAAGCCTACAGTTAGAATAAGAGATGCCACAAACGGATTGGCACTCCCAACAGTGCCAATCCGTTCTTCGATGAAGCCTAGCTCAGCGTCTTCAGCCACTATAGCAAAGTCACAGAAATGCAATATCATGGTGCCTGCGCCCAAACAATAGCCTTGCCCTTGGCCAATGGTGATCTTGGGGCAGTAGAGAATCCTGCACCAGTCTTGCATGAATTTCTTATCATACTTCAGCCTTATCCGCAGACTGGGACGACGCTCTCCTTGTCGCCCTGTTCCGAAACCGTAAACAAAGCCGGCCTGGGATAGGTCCTCGCCAGCGCAGAAATGCTTGCCGGCGCCCTTGATTACTATTATTTTTACCTCATCGTCATCCTCTGCCTCAGTCATAGCACTCAGCATATCAGTGAAAACACCCTCTTTGGTACCCATCATGTTGAGAACATTGAGCTTCTCAGGACGATTAAGTGTGATTGTAGCAACCCCCCCCCTTGTCTCATAGATCACGTACTTGTATTCCACTACAGCCTCCCTAGGGTGAGATTTGTTCGCGACGTTGGGCAACTAAGAGTATACGATAATCGAACTCTCAAAGCAAGGCTGATCATATCACCAGTACTTTTTGGCGTCAAGGGCTCGCGTCGTTGCTGCTGCTGTGGAGCCCATCGGGGCACCATGCTCCTGCTCTCAAGATCCCCAAGCCCCGTCCGCGGACGGCCACAGGAGGCATGATGCTACTCTTGCCCCAAGTGGAAGCTGGCCTGCCTCATTGTCTTCGTGCATTAACCATACGGGGGTAAGACTCCGCTTCTAAGCTCTTCGATCGCCCTCTTACGCAGTTTCTCTAGTGCTGCCAGCACCATGCCAGTTTCCTGTGGGGAGAGTTCTGCCAATATTCCAGCAATGGCCCTCACCCTTTTTTGACGTCCGAAAGCCAGCTGACCTTCACTTGTCAAGACCACCCTGGTGACATTCTTTCTCTTGGGATCCCTTGTTCTCGTTACAAGACCTTGCTTCTCCATGCGATCGAGCAAGTCATAGACCGAATGAGGTCTTCTAAACAGCAATCGTGACAGATCGGTAGGGGTGAGAGGCGTCTCAGACGTTTTCACCCAGAACAGCACCGCAGCTTGACTCATTGTGAGGTCAAGCGCCCTCAGTTCTTTCTCAGCAACCCTAATCATTACCCAATACGCTTGATTGAATGTTGACCAGAACTGTCCGTAGCCCTCGCTCCGCCCGCTCGGTTCCATCCCCTCTCCTTTTGCTGTGTGTCTTTGCGATATATTCGAACGTTTCATAACTGTTATCCCTGTGATATTATAGGTGATATTGTAATTAGGTGCCAAGTTGATGAGAAGTCGTGAGGGATAAAGGAGGCTCAATGGCTGAAAACAAGAATGGGCAGATATACTCAGCCTCAGGGATCCCCATAAAGGCCATCTACACCCCAGAGGACGTTAACAGCATCGACTACGAGAAGGATATCGGTGCTCCTGGCAAACCTCCGTATACCAGAGGAGTGTATGCCAGCATGTACCGTGGCCAACTATGGACCATCAGGCGACTGACCGGCTATGACAGCCCGGAGGCCACCAACGCCCGCTACAAGGAAGAATATGCCCTGGGGCAAACGGGCTTCTCCATTGCTCCCGATATCTCCACTGCTTCTGGGATGGACCCAGATGACCCTAGAGTCGAGCACGACATTGGCCACGCCGGCGTTCCCATCTACTCTATTGAGGACATGGAGACTGTCTTCAGAGATCTGCCTATAGAGAAGTGCTCCACCTATCTGGCGGACAGGACCAGTGGGTTGTTGACGCCGGCATACTTCGCCATAGCACAAAGGCGAGGCATACCTCTTGACCAGGTCAGAGGGACAACGGCCTACGACATGCTGACCTGGAGTTCGATGGAGATTGCCAATCAGCCGCCGCCTGAAGGCTACCTCCGGCTCTGCGTGGATCTCATCGAATGGTGCGCTCAGCACGCACCGCGCTGGTACCCCATATGCATGAACTCCTACAACCCCAGAGACAATGGCATCAGCGCTATCCAAGAGTTGGGCATGCTGATGGCCGATGTCATTCAGTACTGTGAAGAAGGAAAGCGGCGGGGCAGGGTTCCAATGGACAAGTTCTGCAAGAGATTTTCCTTCAACATGGCTGCCCACAACGACCTCTTCGAGGAGATCTGCAAACTACGTGCGGCCCGACGCATGCTGCGAAAGATCATAAACGAGAGATTTGGGGTACAGGACCCGGCATGCGGGCAGTTCCGGGTGCA
>JBGOWL010000028.1:0-10719 GCA_041478585.1 Dehalococcoidia bacterium
AACAGACCTTCACCTCGGAACGGTAGCCGGCATCCATGTCCACCCGCTCCTGGCCCCGGTAAAGACCCTTCACTGCCTTGATGCAAACATTGTCCTTTAGTTCTTTGATGGCAGCATCCATGATTGTGCCTCCTCTAGAAGATTACTTCGCCTGACAGTCATTACACAGACCGCGAAACTCCAGTCGATGGCTAGATATCCTGTAGCCGGTCTTGATCTCTACCCTTTGATCGAGAGCTCTATCGATCGGCTCATCAATGTCGAAAACGCGACCGCAATGGTTGCACCTGAAGTGGTAATGATTCTGGGCATTGCCATCGAATCTACCCAGATCGCCGGCCAGGTCCAACTCCATGATTTGCCCCTCTTCCTTCATCGCCTTGAGATTGCGATAGACAGTTCCCAGACTGATGTTCGGTATCTCTTTCTTCACCTGCTCATAGATCCAATCAGCCCCTGGATGGGATTTGGTATCCTTCAAAACCCGTATTATGGCCTCTCTCTGTTTGGACTTCCGGTTCATACTGATCTACACACCCCAGGTAGAGTAACAATAATAGTAACTGTTATTATGATACTTCTATCTCGTTGCTTTGTCAAATCTGAGCTTACATGGCGCAATGCTTCAACTGTTTTGCTTACCGTTACTGAAACTTGTATTTCAAACAGCTATACATTAGCCGATCTGTGATCAAATTCTGTAAGTAGCACAGCAGGAATAGACCTGTTTTGGGGAGGGGCGGACGGAGGCTGTCGTGAAGTAAGTCTCCCCGCGTTTAGATGGTCGAGGCCGAGCCAGCGGCGGTGGATGACATGAGGCTGGAGCATAAGGATAGTCACCTAAGGTGTGGGGCCCAAAGGTTCCAGTTTCAATGAGGAGTCGCTGCAGCGTTAAGCAGGTTGGCTATTGACTCCCAGCCATCGCGTGCCGCCGGGAGGCAGGACATCAAATGGTTCCCCCCCCAGCTTGGCGGTCAGGGTTGTCTTGAGCGATCCCGCCGGCAGCCGGATCTGCTTCAGGGAATCTCGATCTCTGATGGTCACCTGGTGGTCTTCCAGTGACTGAAAGTCTATCGTCACGCAGTAGGGGGTGCCGATTTCATCCTGGCGGCGGTAGCGCCTGCCGATGCTCTGCGAGTCGTCATACTGCGTCACCAGGCTGCGCCGAAGCTGGGCATTTATCTCTGTGGCCATGGGAACCAGCTTCTCATTGCGGCTCAGCGGCAGCACGGCCACCTTGATCGGGGCAAGGTCGGGGTGCAGCCGCAGCACCACCCTCTTCTCTTTTTCTACTATCTCTTCGTCGTAGGCATCGAGGAGGAAGGCCAGCACGGAGCGGTCCACTCCTGCTGATGGCTCGATGATATAGGGTAGGAAGCGCTCTCCGCTCTCATCATCGAAATAGCTCAGATCCTTGCCACTGTGCTTGGCGTGTTGCTCCAGATCGTAGCTGCCGCGGTTGGCGATGCCCTCCAGTTCTGACCAGCCCATGGGGAAAAGGTATTCAACGTCGTAGCAGCCGATAGCATAGTGGGCCAGCTCCTCTTTGCCATGCTGGCGGAGGCGGAGGTGCTCCTTCTTAATGCCCAGCCTGATGTACCAGTTGAACCGTTCTTCAAGCCAGTACTCGAACCACTTCCCATCTGTGCCGGGCTTGACGAAGTACTCCATCTCCATCTGCTCGAATTCGCGGCTTCTGAAAATGAAGTTGCCGGTGGTGATCTCGTTGCGGAATGACTTGCCCATCTGGGCGATACCAAAGGGGAGCTTCTTCCTCGATGAGCCGAGGACATTCTGGAAGTTGACGAAGATGCCCTGGGCTGTCTCAGGGCGCAGGTAAACCACAGCCGCCTCGTTCTCCACCGGCCCCATGAAAGTCTTGAACATGAGGTTGAACATGCGGGGCTCGGTTAACTCACCGCCGCATTGAGGACATTTGGTGTCCTCCATGTGGTCGGCGCGGAAGCGGGAGTTGCAGGACTTGCACTCCACAAGCGGGTCGGCGAATTGCTGCACGTGGCCGCTGGCTACCCAGACCTGGGGATGCATCAGGATGCTGGCATCGAGGCCGACCACATCATCTCTTTCATGGACCATTGCCTTCCACCAGGCTTCCTTGACATTGCGCTTGAGTTCAGCGCCCAACGGGCCGTAATCCCAGCAACTGCCCAAACCACCGTAGATTTCACTCGATTGAAATATGAAGCCACGCCTCTTGCACAAGGAGACGATGGTGTCCATGTCAACGCTCTTTGTCTGATTCACTCCTGGCGCTTCTCCCTTCATTATTGTTGGAGTTAACTTATCAGCTTTGCCTTCCAGTGTCAAAGCTTGACACTGAGTACGTAAATACGGAAGAATAAGATTATGATTGTGAAAGGCCTGGAATTGGGCATGTTTATGTCCAACTGCTACGTAGTAGGCTCGGACAAGACCCACGAAGGGATGGTTATTGACCCCGGAGCCGAATCAGGACGGATTCTGAAGACCGCCGAGGAGTTGGGTTTGTCCATCAAGCTTATCGTGGCTACTCACCTGCATGCTGACCATATTGGTGCGGTAGCCAAGGTTAAGGAGGCCACCGGAGCTGAATTTGCTGTCCATGAATCCGGAGGGGGCAAAAAGGGAGCACAGACGGTCAATAGGATGATGAGTTCTATGCTGGGTGGGTCCTTCCACGCTCCTCCTGATCCGGAAAGACTGCTTCGTGAAGGGGATGTGGTTGAGGTTGGCGAACTGCGTTTCAAGGTGATTCATACCCCCGGCCACAGTCCTGAGGGCATGTGCCTTTACGGGCATGGCGTGCTGTTCTGCGGCGACACTCTGTTCAATCTGAGCATCGGCCGCACCGATTTCCCCGGCGGTGACTACGAGCAATTGATGCGCAACATTCACACCAAGCTCATGACGTTGCCCGATGAGACCAGGGTTCTCTGCGGCCATATGTCAGAGACCACCATTGGCTTCGAGCGTAAGCGCAACCCCTTCGTACTTGGGCTGTACTAGCTTGCCTGTTGCTGGCCAAATCTGTCCTTCTTGCGGAAGGATTTCTCTGTCTTGGACAAAAGAGTAGCGGGGGGCATGCCCCGCGCTTTTTGGTTCATGCTACCTCCGAATCCTGCCTGATGGCTCCGCCATTCTCAGGACACGGAGTTCTTGCAGCCTGGTCTAGAAGAGCCCCTTCCAGTTGATGATCACCGGCGCAAAAACCAGCGATATCACTGCCATCAGTTTGATCATAATGTTCAGGGAAGGCCCAGCGGTGTCCTTCATCGGGTCACCCACGGTATCACCAACGACTGCAGCCTTGTGGGCGTCAGATCCTTTCCCTCCATGCTGGCCTGATTCGATGTACTTCTTGGCGTTATCCCAGGAGCCACCGGCGTTGGCCATGGCCACGGCCAGCAGGAAACCACTGGCAGTAGAGCCCATGAGGAAGCCGATGAGGGCGAATTTGCCCAGGACGAAACCGACCAGCAGGGGCACCACTATTGCCAGCATGGCCGGCAGGATCATCTGTCTTAGTGCTGCCTTGGTGCAGATGTCGACGCACCTTCCGTATTCTGGCTTGCCTGTGCCATCCATGATCCCTTTGATCTCTCGGAACTGCCGCCGTACTTCCTCCACGATCAACCCAGTGGTCTTGCCTACTGCGGTGAGTGCCAGAGCGCAGAAGATGGCTGGCAGCATAATGCCCAGGAATAGCCCGGCTATCATGGGAGCACTGAGAAGGCTCAGTTCCTCGATAAAGGCAGGGTCGAAGGTGACCCCGCTGGTAACGGCGTCTACCTGGACGATTTTGACAGCCACTGCATAGGACAGCAGCAGGGCCAAAGCAGTGAGGGCCGCCGATCCAATGGCGAAGCCTTTTCCAGTGGCTGCGGTGGTATTTCCCAGGGAATCAAGGGCATCCGTCCTTTCCCTAATCTCCTTGGGCAGATCGGACATCTCTACTATCCCGCCGGAGTTGTCAGCCACAGGCCCGTAGGCGTCGGTGGCCAGAGTTATGCCCAGGGTGGACAGCATGCCGATGCCGGCGATGGCCACGCCGTAGAATCCGGCGAAATAGTCTGCCACCACAAGAGCCACCACCACGAAGATGAATGGAGGCATGATGCTCAGCAGACCGTTGGCGAAACCGTTGACTATATTCGCCCCGGCTCCCGATGTGGATGACTTGGAAATGGCCTTCGTGGGGTTGTAGGCAAAGGAGGTGAAGTAGTTGGTGCTCTCACCGATGAGAACACCGGCAACCAGACCGGCAAGAACAGCCCAGTAGAGGTCCAGGCTTTCGGCCAGGAAGTAAACAACCAGGAAAGAGAAGATGGCGGTCAGGATCGATGCGCCAAAGACGCCCCGCCGTAGTGCTCCCAGCAGCGCCTCCATCTTCGGTGTCTCGCCCACTCTGACCATCAGGGCGCCAATGATCGAGGCTACCAGCCCGCCCGCTGCCACCATCATGGGCAGCAGCCAGGCCTTTGCTTCGTCTGCGGCTATGAACGGAACGGCCACCATGCTTAGGGCCATAACAGCTATAATCGATTCTACATATGACTCGAACAGGTCAGCTCCCATCCCGGCTACGTCTCCAACGTTGTCGCCCACGAAGTCGGCGATGACGGCTGCGTTGCGGGGGTCGTCCTCAGGGATGCCCTTTTCCACTTTTCCTACCAGGTCAGCACCGGTGTCGGCTGCCTTGGTGAAGATGCCACCGCCGACCCTGCTGAATAGGGCCACTCCTGAAGCGCCGAATCCATATGCAGGGATGATCTCCAGGAAGTTTGCATGATTATGGAAGGCGAAATAGAGAATGCTCAAGCCAATGATACCAACGCCGACGACGGTCATTCCCATGACTGCCCCGGCCCGGAAGGAGACCCTCAAGCCCTGATTGAGGCTTGTTTGAGCAGCAGCGGCCGTCCTGGCATTTGACCTGATGGCCATGCTCATCCCGGCGTAGCCAGTTCCCATGGAACAGATGGCACCGAAGAGGAAAGATATTCCTACCCGCCATCCAAGGTCAGGAATCACCGACAGGATGATGGTGACGGCTATGACGAATATGGCCAGTATCTGGTACTCGCGCCGCAAGAAAGCCAGCGCGCCTTCCTTGATAGCTGCGGAGATTTCCTTCATTCTGTCTGTGCCCTCGCTCTGCTTGAGCACGTAGAATACTGAGAACAGGGCAAAGCCTAACCCCAGAACTCCAGCTATCGGGGCTATGAACATGTAATCCATAAACAACCTTCCTCGATCAGAAAAAAATAAAGGGGGCTCTTCTCGACCTCAGACCCCTTTGATTTCGGTATGAACATTGCCTGAAACACTGGCCATTAAGTCTACTGAAAGGGATTTTTCTGGTCAAGTTCGGTCACAAGTGAGCGGTGTCCAGGATCTCCGCTAGTATGTTGTGAGCTTTGACGTCGATGTTGTAGAATACGGCATCAGCTTGGGGGCAAAACGTGCAGAAGCCGCTCCTCATCCTCTTCGACGGTCATGCCCTGGTGCATCGTGCCTTCCATGCCTTGCCGCCTCTTTCAGTCGGCAGGACAGGAGAGCCGACGGGGGCAGTGTATGGCTTTGTCCTCATGCTCCTCAAGGTGATTCAGGATTTCAAGCCTACCCACTGGGCCATCGCCTTCGACCGCCCCACTCCTACCTTCAGGCATCTTGAGTTTGAGGAATACAAGGCGCAGCGACCCAAGGCCCCTGATGAGTTGGTCAGGCAATTTGGAAGGGTGCGCGAAGTGGCGGATGCCTTCAATATCCCAGTCTTTGAGCTTGATGGCTATGAGGCTGATGACGTGCTGGGCACTATCTCCCGCCAGGCATCTGCCGAGGGCATGGATACCATTATTGTCAGCGGCGACAATGATGAACTGCAGCTTGTCTCTCCGAAGGTGAAGGTGCTGCTGCCTCAACGACGTTTTGAGGAGGCGGCCACCCTCTATGATGATGCGACGGTCCGCAATAAGTACGGCATTGCTCCGGAGCAACTCCCCGATTTCAAGGGCCTCAAGGGCGATCCTTCAGATAACATCCCCGGGGTGACCGGGATCGGCGATAAGACGGCCACCAGGCTGATCCAGCAGTTCGGCACGGTTGAAGGCCTTTATGAGCATCTGAATGAGGTTGCCCCCGAGAAACTGCAGAACACCCTGCGGGCAGGAGAGGCACAGGCGCGGCAGGGCAAGAGGCTGACTACTATCGTTACGGAGGTTCCTCTGAACTTTAAGCTGGCCGGTTGCAGGATGACCCCCTATGACCGCGGCAAATTGCTGCCGCTCTTTCGCGACCTGGAATTCTTCCGATTGCTGGATAGGTTGCCTGAACTGGGAGAGACGGACGTGGCGAAGGAATCCAGCTCACCCTTCATGGATAAGGGTTACGTCGTGGTCAGCACCGTTTCTGCTCTCGAAGAGGTGATGGGCAAGTTATTCGCCAATGACGTGCTGGTGATCCACTTGGTGTTACAGCCCAGAGAAGGTGCGGCTGCAGAAATTACCGGCATGGCCCTGGCTGCTCCTTCGGGGGAGGCCTACTACTTGCCCCTGGGATATGGGGGGCTGGACTATAGGCAGACACTGGGGCGTCTGCAGCCTCTGCTGGCTGAGGCACGCATGGCCAAGGTGGGCCATGATGTCAAGGAAATCATGAACCGGCTAATGGATCACGGAATCGAGCTGCGGAATCTGGAGTTCGATACCATGATCGCCGCCTATCTCTTGGGGGAGAAATCGCTGGGGCTCAAAGCGCTTGCCCTGGGCAAGCTGGGAGTTGATATAACACCGTCAGCAGAACTGATTAGCTCGAAGCGGGGCTTGCTAATAGAAGACAACCTCCCCCAGGTTGCCAGGGCTGCTTGTACTGAAGCTGCTGCCATTGGCAGATTGCGGCCGCTATTGAGGAGGGATCTTGAAGAACGGGGGCTGTTGAAACTGTTCAACGAGGTAGAGATGCCCCTGGCCCCCGTGCTGGCCCGCATAGAGCAGAATGGGGTGGCCCTGGATGTTGATCTCTTTAGAGAGATGTCTCAAAGCCTGGGGAAACAGTTGCTGAGACTGGAAGAGCAAATCTACGGCTTTGCAGGGCACCGGTTTAACATCAACTCGCCCCAGCAACTGGGTGGAGTTTTGTTTGCGGAGCTAAAGCTGCCGGGATCGAAGAAGACGAAGAGTGGCTATTCCACAGAGGCTTCGGTATTGGAGGGGCTCAAAGATGGATATCCCATAGTGAATCTGATACTGGAGTATCGTCAACTAATGAAGCTGAAGTCTACCTACATCGATGCCCTCCCGGCCATGATCAATCCGAAGACGGGGAGACTGCATACCAGCTTCAATCAGGCTGCTACAGCTACAGGGCGGCTTTCCTCCAGCGACCCGAATCTGCAGAACATTCCCATCCGTGGTGATCTGGGCAATCAGGTGAGACGAGCCTTCATTGCTGCACCCAACTGGTTGCTGGTCAGTGCAGACTATTCGCAAATAGAGCTGCGTATCCTGGCCCATCTCTCCCGGGATGCCGGTCTCAGGGCGTCGTTCAAAGAGGACAAGGATATCCATGCTGCTACAGCTTCAGAGGTCTTTGGTGTGTCCCTAGCTGAGGTGACCCCCGATATGCGCCGCATAGCCAAGGTGGTCAACTTCGGGGTAGCCTATGGGATGAGCGATTACGGACTGGAGCAGGCCACTGAGCTTTCCCGCGATCAGGCAGCCCGTTTCATTGCTTCCTACTTCGAAAGGTACCCCGGAGTAAAGGATTACATTGAGTCTACGAAGCGGGTGGCGAGGGACAGGGGGTATGTGGAGACATTGCTGGGGCGGAGAAGGTACATATCTGATTTGGGCTCTTCCAACAGGCAGGTGAGAGAGGCAGCCGAGCGGATGGCCATCAATATGCCTGTTCAGGGGACTGCAGCCGACATCATCAAGGTGGCCATGGTCAATCTGCAGAGGGAGATGAACGAGCGTGGTATGATGGCTAAAATGATCCTCCAGGTTCACGACGAACTGCTGTTGGAGGTACCTCAAGGGGAACTGGACCAGGCTCGGAGTCTGGTGGAAGAGAAGATGTCACAAGCGGTGGAGCTGAGTGTCCCGTTGAAGGTGGACGTCAAAGCAGGCCAGAACTGGGGAGAAATGGAATAGCGCCTGAGGGAGGGGCAGATGAGCAACAAGACAATACTCATAGCCGATGACGAGCCGGATATTCGCTTGATGGTAAGCAGAATGCTGAGCAAGGACTATTTTGTCCTGGAGGCGGCGGATGGTGATGAGGCAGTCAATGTGGCTCGTGTGCAGAAACCTGACCTCATTCTGATGGATATCATGATGCCGGGAAAGGATGGCTATTCGGCATGCTATTCGGTTAAGTCCGATCCGGCCACGAAGTCTATCCCCGTGGTCATGGTTACCGGCATAGATCACCAGCTCAACGTGAAACTCAGTGCTGAGGTGGGGGCTGATGGATATGTGACCAAGCCTTTCAGCCTGGAGGATTTGCTGGAGGTGGTTGACAGGTTCCTTTCGGCTTCTGAGTAGGCAGAGCGAATCCGATTTCTGTCACTGGGATTGCTGCAATGCTTCAATTATTCGGTTGTAGAATCGTTAGCTCAAATTCAGCAGGGATGCGTCTCTCGCTGATTCTGTCCCGGTAGCGTTTCCGGGGAGTAGTCTGGAAACGGGAGTTCAGAAATGGGTCGAGTCTGGGATCATACAACTGATGTGCTGGTAGTGGGGTCCGGTGGCGGTGGCATGACGGCTGCCTTGGTGGCCAGGGACTGTGGTGCCAATGTGCTGGTGATCGAGAAGGGTTCGGTCTATGGCGGTTCGACCGCCATGTCGGGCGGATCCATCTGGGTGCCTGACAATCATCTGATGAAGGAAGCAGGTCTGCAGGATTCTTCGGATGAAGCGCTGACATATTTGAAGATCATTACGGCGGGTGGGGTTTCCGAGGAGCGCTTGCATGCCTATGTTAAGACTGCTCCAGAGATGGTCAGGTATCTGGAAAAGCACAGTCGCGTTCGTTTTCAGGTTGTGTACGGATACTCCGATTACTATCCCGATGTCTCTGGTGCCAAGCCGGGTGGTGGGCGCACTATCGAAGCGGTGCCCTTCAACGCTCGTAAGCTGGGCAGGATGCGGACAGAGATGCGCCCTTTGCCTGCCCAGGCAAGGTTGTTCGGCAGGATGATGGCCACCGCCTATGAAGCCCATCTGATGATGGATGCCTCGCTGCGGGGTCGCCTGCGGGCTGCCACAATCTTCGTCCGCTACTTCTGTAATCCGGCACGCAGTCTGGCCAGGATGGACACCCGATTGACACTGGGTAATGCGCTCATCGGTCGACTTCGCCTTTCGCTCGCTGACCGCCAAATACCAGTCTGGTTGAACACCCGGGCCGGCCAGCCTATCGTCGAGGATGGCCGGCTTGTTGGCCTGGAAGTGGACAGGGGTGAACAGAGGGTCTGTATCCGTGCCCAGAAGGGCGTCATCCTGGCTGCAGGTGGCTTCGCCCGCAACAGAGCCATGCGCCAGAAGTATCAGCGCCAGCCTGTTTCGGATTCCTGGACGGTAGCTTGTTCCGAGGAGACCGGTGATGCTATTCAAATGGGCCTGGAGATAGGTGCCGCGGTGGATTTCATGGATGAGGCCTGGTGGATGCCCACCAGCCTGGTGCCCGGTGAGGATCTGCCCAATATGATCATTGTGGAGAGGTCTCTCCCCGGCTCTATCATTGTCAATGCCAGGGGCAAGCGTTTCACCAATGAGGCTGCTCCCTACATCGATGTGGTCAAAGACCAGTGTGCCAGCCACAGCCAGGGATGCGGGGCCATTCCGGCCTATCTGATTATGGACAAGCGCTTCCGCAGCAGGTATCCGGCCAGCCCGATGCTGCCCGGCCTGACACCGCGCAAATACATTCGGAACGGCTATATGAAGGTGGCTGATACCATCGAAGATCTGGCCAGGCAGTGCTGCATCGACTCTCACGGATTGGTGGCTGAGGTCAACAGGTTCAATCAGTCCGCTGCCAATGGCAGGGACCCCGATTTCAGAAGGGGCGATAGCCTTATCGATCGCTTCTACGGTGATCCCTCGGTCAAACCGAACCCCTGCCTCGGTCCGCTGGACAAACCCCCGTACTATGCCATTGAACTCTGGCCCGGTGACCTGGGCACCAAGGGTGGCCTGAATACGGACGCTCATGCCCGTGTGCTTCGCCCGAATGGTTCACCGATCGAAGGGCTCTATGCTGTCGGCAACTGCTCGGCTTCTGTGATGGCACACTCGTATGCCGGTGCTGGGGCCACTATCGGGCCTTCGATGGTCTTCGGATTCATTGCTGCCCTCCATGCGTCGGGGGAGAGAAACTCCTGAAGCGCACTGGAACCGGCCTGTTCACACCGCTTCTGTCATGAGAACTGGAAGCGTCTCGATGGTGGGGAGACAAAAGTCACATACACCTGAGCTAGTCATATCTGCTATGATATAGCCTATCTTCAGGTGGGGCGGGAACTGAACCTTGTATCTTATTCAAATCTGAAGCAGAAGGAGGAAAGTCGAACTATGAAAATCGTGACATTGTGTAGCTCAGGGAGTTGCTGCCCGGTGCTCAAAATCGGGGAGACTCAGGTGGAGATAGGTGAGGCGGGCAATCTGTGTGTTCTCACCATTGAGCAGTGGCAGACTCTCAAGGAAAAGATAGTAAAAG
>JBGOWL010000210.1:0-3782 GCA_041478585.1 Dehalococcoidia bacterium
CAATTCCCCTTCCTCATCCAGCCAGCGGACTTCTCTGAATACAGGCCGGCCCCTCAGAATAGCGTCCACCACTTCAGACACATCGGAGTGAAGCGCCACACTATTGAACGCCTGGATTTCCACCACCACATCAAAGGTAGGTGGAGCCTTTCGCTCCAAAATGGATTTCTGAGTGCCCCTTCTTCGTGCTTCCTCATCACCCAAAGTAACTGTCTGGATACCACCAACAAGGTCGGAGAGAGTGGGGTTAAGGATCAGATTCTCCAGGGAATTGCCATGAGCCGTCCCCACCAACTGAACGCCGCGTTCAGCAATGGTGCGCGCTGCTGCTGCCTCAAGCTCAGTGCCGATCTCATCGATAACGATCGCTTCTGGCATATGATTTTCCACAGCTTCGATCATCACTGAATGCTGCATGGTAGGTTTGGTCACCTGCATTCTCCGCGCATGCCCGATGGCAGGATGGGGTATGTCTCCATCACCAGCAATCTCATTGGAGGTATCCACGATAATAACCCTCTTCTTCACTTCGTCAGCAAGAACACGAGCGACTTCCCTCAACATCGTCGTCTTGCCCACGCCAGGACGTCCGAGGAGCAGAATATTCCTATCGGACTGAACCAGGTCCTCAATCAACCTCATGGTACCGAACACGGCCCGACCTACCCGGCAGGTGAGACCCACAATGCGCCCCTGGCGGTTACGAATAGCAGAGATACGGTGCAAGGTGCGTTCAATGCCAGCACGATTGTCATCATTGAAAGCACCAATCTGAGAGGCCACATATTCCAGATCTTCCTGGGTAATATCCTTCTGGCTGAGGACTATCTCATAGGTGTGAAATCTTGCCTCCGGCGGACGCCCCAGATCCATCACTATCTCCAGAAGCTCACTGCGGTCCTCTCGTTCGCGTAATGGCGCAGAGACAAACGATGGTAGTATATTCAACAACGCGTCCGAGTCATCTATGATCGTCTTCTGCATTATCCTCCCACACTAAGCACGTACCGGCATAAGGCAAGGTTCCTCCACCCTCACCATCAGGTCCTTAGCCAGGACAGAGTACCTTGAAATCTGACTGAAACCTCGGCACTCCAGTAGTCGAGACAAAGTATGCTCAAACTCAGGGGCAAGACAATACAGATGACGGCAACCGCTGAGGCAAGTCAGACCATATTCCACTATCCGCTCCAGTTCCTCATCAGACGTTGCCATTGCCTCAAACTGTCCCATATTCCGAGCGGACCTGAACGCAATCCAGCCGACAAGATCACCATCCTTTTCAAAGACCCACTCCTGCCCCGTACTCCTATCCTTATTGGCTTTCCACTGCGTAAAGGTAATCCCCTCCACCCTGCGAATCAAGGTGGGAACGCACTTTTCATAGAGCTCAAAGAGTCTATATTCATCGGCGGCTTGCCTGCGCCGGGGGGACAACATTGAAGAGGATCCGCCGGCGGGTGCTCCGCTTTCCACTTCCCCCGCCCCCTTCTCCAGCCAATAGAGACGCTCTGTGACGTACGGCAGGAAACCAGCCTTGCCAGCAACACCCAGAATGGGACTAGTGTCTGCAAGACGGAGGAAAACCTTCTCTACTGCAAGCTCTCCTCCGGCGAGGCTAACATATTCCAGGAGAGAGAGACAGCAATCGCCATCCTGGTCTCGAACCAGAAGACGGTCCACTTCCCAAGCCTTCGAGCTACAGCGATCTCTAGTGGAAGCAAGTCCACGCAGAGCTAACCCATCTGTGCGTACCCAGACACAGGATCTGGCTCGGGGACTAAACCATTGCCCCAGTAGCTCCACCAGATTCGTGAAGGTGGTTTCTTTTCTTACTGCGGTATCCTTGGTTTTGGCCCTGTTGGACAGCGATCGCCCTTGGAGAAGAATATCCACCGCATCCAAAGGGAGAAAAGAGCGAATCATTGACTCCTCTTTACCAACCGCGAGTGGCCAGCAATTCCTCCTTGGGAATTGTCTTTATGTCCAGTCCCGGCATGGCAGCACGCAAGCCCCTTGAGACTTCAGCGATGATCTTGGCATCACGATAATGGGTAGTGGCTTTGACAATAGCCTTGGCTGTCCCTGCAGGGTCACTGGACTTGAAGATGCCCGAACCAACGAAGACGCCCTCAGATCCCAACTGCATCATCAGAGCTGCATCTGCCGGAGTGGCTATCCCGCCGGCGGCAAAATTGACCACCGGCAGCTTGCCTGTTCGATGCACCTCCAGCACTAGCTCAAAGGGCGCTCCGATGGCCTTCGCCTCTGCCATCAACTCTTCTTCTCGCATGTTCACCAACTTGTGAATACCTCCCATGACCGCCCGCATGTGTCTTACCGCCTCTACGATATTCCCAGTGCCAGCCTCCCCTTTGGTACGAATCATGGCAGCACCTTCGGCAACACGACGCAGGGCTTCTCCCAAATCACGGCACCCACAGACAAAGGGAGCTTTGAAATCATGCTTCCAGACATGACAGGTCTCATCAGCAGGGGTGAGCACCTCAGATTCATCTATGAAATCCACACCCAGGGCCTCCAGCACCTGTGCCTCAACAAAGTGTCCGATACGGCACTTGGCCATCACCGGAATGGTTACGGTCTGCCTGATGGCCAGGATTACGTCTGGATCAGCCATGCGAGCCACGCCACCGGCAGCACGAATATCTGCCGGAACCCTTTCCAGTGCCATTACGGCACAAGCCCCGGCCTCCTCGGCTATCTTCGCGTGATCCGGAGTGACCACATCCATGATCACGCCGCCCTTCAGCATCTGGGCGAGACCAGTTTTGACAGTCCACGTTCCCTTCTCCATCCTTGTCCTTGCCTCCTACACTCCTCCCGAATGCATTGACGATCCTGCCAGCATTAGTCCTTGATGCCCTGACAGGGTAGTCTCAATCACCACGTCCCCTTATGTTGCATTCCTATTCTATAGGTTGTCATAGTTCTTTATCAAGTGATTATGCTTGACTTCGACACACATATTTGATAAGTTTTTCTCGCCGCGGGCGATTAGCTCAGTGGTTAGAGCGCTGCGTTGACATCGCAGAGGTCACTGGTTCAAGTCCAGTATCGCCCACCATTCCTTTCCACAAGATCACGCCGTCCCCTCATGGCATCCAAGCTGTATCCAAGCTGTGATTGACAGCCTTCATCCGGGGTACTATCCTAAGCGCAATCCACCTGTGTAATTCCTCATAGGAACCACAGCTGGGTCAAGGGCAAGACTAATCAGGGGGGCCATGAAGTGCAGTCTTTTTGTATTTCTCATTTGTGTTGCCGTGGTGGTTTCTACCGTGCTCGTACAGCCCGGCGTTCGAATCTCCTGGCAAGATGGGTTGCCGATCAGGTTTGAGACTCCGAATGTCCATGCTGCAGGTTCAAGTGTAACCAATGATCTAATCGGCGACCTGGTAGTTTTCAGCCAGGATTACACCAGCACCAGCACAGTCCCAAGCAACATCTGCTTGGCTCAAGACATCATGCCGGGTTACACCGAGAATGAGACTCTAAGCTACAACGGTACAAGTCATTGTGTTTCGCTTGATGCTACCGAAGGCGCTGTGGGAAAGTTGTTTGTAGGAGGATTGTCGCCCTCATTGTCAACGACTCTCACGCTTGATATGGGGATGGGCAGGACAGAGGATCATGCTACTCTAAGCGTTTTTGCCGGTGGCGCCTGGCTTGCTATCCGGCTTCGCAACGGCACTCCCACCGATGACCTGGTAGTAACGTCCTATTACTACAATTACTACAATCCGACATTGCATTATGCC
>JBGOWL010000005.1:0-20070 GCA_041478585.1 Dehalococcoidia bacterium
GGCGCCAAAGTGACCCGCGTCAAGGACGCAGAGAGCGGCTTCACTCTCCTGGAACCTGGCACTTAAGCCAGGGAAGATGGTGAGTGAACCAGCCTGGGCGAACACAATTGCAGCAATGTCTTGAACGACCAAGGAACAAGTCAATGCTTTTGTGAGCCAGAGTACCCGATGGTATAATGCCCTCGAAGGCCATAGATAATGAAAATGCTCATCCTGGCGCCCTTTGATCCCACTGTGCTCAAGAAACTGGCCAGTGCCCTGGAAGTCACTTATGAAAGCTGGATGGATACCAGGAGACTCCTCTCACCTCAAGAGTTCGTTGAGCGCATACAAGGGCAGAGCATGGAAATAGTAGTAGTGGAAGCAGATTTCCTTCCTCGCGAGGTTTTTGAGAAGGCATCCAAACTGAAATTCCTGGGGGTCTGTCGGGCTGATGTAGGTCACATTGACATAGCGGCTGCCACAGAACATGGCGTTATGGTCGTAAACACGCCGGCCAGAAATGCCATCGCTGTCGCCGAGCTGACGATTGGCCTAATGCTATGCCTGGCAAGACATATCCCCGCAGCACATACCATGGTCCAGTCCGGCGGATGGACCGATCCCACCGCTGCATATTTCAATATGCGCGGCACTGAGCTATGGGCAAAGACAATAGGCATTGTCGGATTTGGAGCCATCGGTCAACAGGTAGCCAGGAGGCTTGACGCCTTCGATACCTCTATCCTGGTATACGATCCCTACGTCAGCCCGGAAGGGATAAGGGCTCTCGGAGCTACTCCATCGGGGCTGGACGACTTGATGCAGCAATCGGATTTCATCACCATCCACTGCTCAACCACCGCAGAGACAGTTTGCCTGGTGGACGCCCGCCGGGTGGCCTTGATGAAGCCCACAGCTTACCTTGTCAACGCCGCCAGCGCCTATGTAGTGGATGAAGAAGCCATTGTTTCGGCTCTGAGAGAACAGCGCATTGCCGGAGTTGCCTGCGACGTCTACAAGACCTGGCCTGTGAAGCCAGATGACCCCCTTCTGAAGCTCGATAATGTGGTCCTCACGCCTCACATTGGCGGAGCAACAGAAGAGT
This sequence comes from Dehalococcoidia bacterium, assembly GCA_041478585.1. Taxonomy (GTDB): domain Bacteria; phylum Chloroflexota; class Dehalococcoidia; order UBA2247; family RBG-13-53-26; genus RBG-13-53-26. The sequence continues at coordinate 1,088 of JBGOWL010000005.1, forward strand.
CCGTGGCACGCCACTCTCAGATGATAGCCGATGATGTGCAGAGGTTTTTGAGGGGAGAGCATCCCAGGAACCTGATGAATCCTGAAGTGTGGGGAAAAGGTGTCCCGTAGTTGCGTCCTGGCCATAGATGCCGGGTCCAGCGGCTGTCGTGCCCTCGTATTCGACCTCCAGGGTACTATCGTTTCCTCCGCCTATCAGAAATGGATCTATGACACGCCAGCGGAGATAGCACCCCTCGGCAAGCAGTTCGACCCCACAAGCTTCTGGCACATCATCTGCCAGCTCATCAGCGAAGCCATCAGCAAATCTGCTGTGGCTCCCTCAGATATTATCGCAGTGAGCACTGCCAGTCAGAGGCAAGGCGTAGTCTTTCTGGACAGAGATGGGGACGAACTCTATGCCGGGCCTAATACTGATCTCAGGGCTTTGGTCGAAGGATTCTCCATCGATAGTGAATTCGGCAGTGATATTCACCGCATCACCGGCCATATTCCTTCCTTTCTTTTCACCCCTGCTAAGCTGCGATGGTTCAAGACTAACCACCCGCGTATCTACGAGCAAATAGCCACAGTCCTCTCTATGAACAACTGGATCATCTATAGGCTCTGCGGCAAATACGTTGGCGAACTATCCAGTGCTGCCGACACAGGGCTGGTGGACATATGGGAGGCAGGCTGGTCCAGCCAACTGCTTAGAATGCTCGACCTGCCACAGAAGATCTGCCCTGAGATAGTCACCGCTGGAACATGCGTCGGAGAGGTGACAAGTGCAACCGCCGCTCAAACCGGATTGGCCCCCGGCACACTGGTTGCCATCGGTGGAGCCGATACCCAATGCGGCCTGTTGGGCATGGGTATAGAAGATGAGGCCCAGGTTGGAATCATCGCCGGCTGGAGCGCCTCTATCCAAATGGTAACCACCAGGCCAATCATCGATTCTGGAGGACGAATCTGGTCAGGCTGCCACGTCTTGCCAGGAAGATGGATCCTGGAAAGCAACGCCACAGAATCGGGCGGTGCCTACGGCTGGTTGAAAAGGCTACTCTACGAGGATGAGGCTTCGAATGCCCGGAAAGATCCCTACGCGATCATGGACCAGTTGGCAGAAGAGGCGTCCCCAGGTGCTGACGGAGTGCTGGCATTCATCGGGCCAAGAGTGATGAACATGACCCGTCTGAAGCCTAGCCTTGGTGGTTTTGTTTTCCCCGTTACCCCAAGCGTGACCGGTATCGAGAGGAAACATCTCGTCAGGGCAGCCCTGGAGAACCTTTGCTTTGCTTTCAAAGCCAACTGCGCCCAACTGGAGGAGGTCTCACAACTGAAGCCAGAAATGGTAAGCATCGGGGGTGGGCTGGCGCAGAGCAGATCATTGGTCCCAATGCTGTCAGATATACTGGGCCTATCAGTAACCTGTTTTGAGATGCCCCAGGTCACTTCCTGTGGTGTGGCCATGTGCGCGACTGTTGGCGCTGGTGTGTACCCAAACCTTGAGGCAGCAGCAACGGCTATGCGACCCAAGTCCAAGGTGGTTGAACCGGATCAGAAGAACAGTCAGCAATATATGAAGTATTATGACAGATGGATGCGCACCTCCAGATGGCTGGAGAATCTGATTGAGGAGATAGGATAGAGAATGTGGGAATCGCAAAAACAAGAGGTTCTCAAGGCTGCTCAGCAGATGTCCCAGAAGGGCTTCGTCGTGGGAACTTCGGGAAACGTCAGCCTGCATTTCAAAGATTCTGAAGGAAGGGATCTGGTGGCAATTACTCCCAGTGGACGCGACTACGATACGATGAAGCCAAATGATATTGTCATGGTTGACCTCGAAGGGCAGCGTGTAGAGGGAGAACTGACTCCTTCCGTAGAGACAATGTTGCACACAGGGATCTACAAAGTGCGAAAAAAGGTGAATGCCATCATCCACACTCACCCGATCTACGGTAGCATCATCGCAGTTGCCGGCCTAGAAATTCCTGCCATCCTCGATGACCAGGTCACTCAGATCGGGGGAGAGATACGGGTAGCCCCATATGCGCTCTCCGGTAGCCCGGAGATGACAGGCAACGTGATTGCAGCACTGGGGCCAAGGAATGCCGTTCTATTGGCAAATCACGGGGCCATCTCTGTGGGGAGAAATATGCGAGAGGCCTTTACTATGTGCCAGTTGTTGGAGAAGACAGCCAGAATCTATGTATTCGCCCTCGGCCTGGGGAAAGTCAACCTGGTCCCAACTGATGCTGCGGAAGTGGAGAAGGCTTACTTCAAGGCTGTTTATGGTGAGAGCCAAACAGACTGAGACTATCACCACTTGCGAAACGTGGTCAACGCCTCAAAGAAGGCAGAGCTCAAAGGTCCCCGAGATATCTCTTTAGAGACAGGCTTACCGGGATCTAGGCAGTTACCGCGATTTGACCTTTTCTCTCTCGATGGGTTTCAGATGCATGCATTCTGAGTGCACATACATGCAGGCTATCAATCTATCCACCAGATCCTGGCAATCCCCCTCATACTGACAGCCACTGCAATCGTTATGTGACCGACTGCACGCTCTAGCCCATCGCTCGACTATCAGGTCGTCAAGCCTTTTCGGGTACCACTTCGACCCCTTCCTCTGCGGCCTGGGCTGTTCTCCGGTCGACTGGGTAATAGCTTTCCCCCTTCGAACCCAGTGACGACATTTTCCTGGGTCCAAGTTACTTCCTGCCACTCCTGTCTGTTCAACCACTCCTGATAGCTTTCCTTGTCTGGGTTTGCCAGACAATCAGACAGGTAGTTTGGAAACCTCTTTTGAGCACCGCAGACTTGGCACACACCGTTACTAACTGAAGCTGTTGCCCTACTGATTATCCAGTGATGAATGCATCTAACCTGTACCGGCGATTGTTCACCCCCATCCTCTTCACAAATCGGCTTTGCCCTGTCATCCAAAGTTGATAACTTCATCATTGTTCGCACCCCAACAGTAGCGAGACATTTCTCTTGGCGATTTCACAAGGAAGAACTTCAGAGACTGTCAGACAAATACAGGCACAACTCTAAGGATTAGGAAACCGTACTGCTATTGCCTCAATCCATTTGGCACCCCTCTGTGCCATCACACTCAAGGCTGTACCGGGCGCATAGCAGAGGTGGGCATAAGCCTGCTACTCATGCTCCAAGGGGGGGTGGGAACACGCGTCGTGGAACCCACCTCTGCTTAGGTCACAACTTCCCTCTGAAATAGTCTGGACCACGAACATCAACCTCTTCGAACCAGCGCCATATGTATGACCCAATTGCACCCTGCGCCCGGTGAAGTTAATCATGGCTCTGGTTCGTCATACCTCCAGACACAACGTACTATGTTCAGAAGAAATTGTCAGCCTACGGCTAAGTACCAGAGGTAATATTACATTGTCATGTGGCCTCTGTAAATCCGTAGACCTACGTATTTTTTCTAAGGGAGATTCGTAGTTACGGCGACGGGATTGATCTGAGGTTGGAGGTGATACACTACCTCAGGTTCAGCTATAAGAAACTCAGTTCTCCATCGGCAGAACACCACGCCTTATGGCATAGCGTATCAGGTCACTCTGAGTACGTAGCCCCAGCTTATGCATCAGATTGGACCGGTGGGTCTCGGCAGTACGCGGGCTGATAGAGAGCCTGACAGCTATTTCTGCACTGGTGTGACCCTCAGCCGCCAGTTGCAGTACCACCCGCTCCCTGTCAGTCAGCATTTCATACGGATCCATGGCTGCAGCCTCAGCCTTCTGCGTGTAGGCTTCGATGGCATGCTCAGATAGTGGTGCACTGAGATAGCGGCGACCTGCCACCGCTTCACGAATCGCGCGTACTAGCTCATCTGAAGTGGATGACTTCAGAACATAGGCCCTCGCCCCTGCCCGCAGTGCCTCGATCACATAAGCCTCGTTGGTATGCATGGACAGAACAACCACGCTGGTCCGCGGCGAGCACTTGCTGGCTTGCCTGGCAACCTCAAGGCCATTGATTCCAGGCATCATCAGATCCAGTATCAGTATATCGGGCTGCGAGCGCTCCAGTATCTCAAGCGCCTCCAGACCATCGCTTGCCTCGCCAACAATGCTGAAATCGGGTTCTGCCCCCAGCAGAACCCGCAGACCATGCCGAACCACCTGATGGTCATCAGCCAGGACTATTGTCTTTTTGTCCATCTGATTCCTTCCTGGTCCAGGCACGTCATGACTTCGTCCTGCCCAAGCCTATCGGAAATCGGGCTACCAGGCGCGTGCCAGCCCCCAGGACTGAGTCTATGCGGAACTGACCACCCAGAAGGGCTGCCCGTTCACGCATTCCATTGAGGCCGCTGGATGTGCCATTGGCTAAGGCCCTTTCACTATCAAAGCCAGCACCATGATCCTCAATCTGTACGCTCAGAACACCTCGACCTGCCACCAGCCGCACCATCGCCTCCCCTACAGCGGCATGGCGGGCAACATTGGTCAGCCCTTCCTGAACAATGCGGTACACGGCCGTCTCGATCTCCGGAGCAAAACGCCTCTGTAAGCCCCTGTGCTCGAAGATGACATTCACGCCGGTCTGGGCTTTATAGCGCTCAAGATGCCATAATAATGCCGGCGCCAGGCCAAGATCATCCAGTATCGCTGGCCTCAGATCAAGCGACATGTCTTGCACACGGCCTATCAGTTCATTGATCAAGACCTGTGCCTCGCTCAAGCTTGATACAAGATTGCGCCCCTGCAGGCGGGTGACTGTCTCCAACAGTAGCTTCAGACCGGTCAACGCCTGACCAACCTCATCATGAAGCTCACGAGCGATCTGGCGACGCTCTGTCTCCTGTACTTCGACCAGACGGCGGGACAGAGCCCGCAGCATGTCCTCGGCCTGTTTCCGTTCGCTGATATCACGGGTTACTCCGAGCACACCTGTAGGCCGTCCATCCGCATCACGCAGGAATGTCACCCTATCCTCAGTCCATACAGTGGAGCCGTCCTCCCTTACTACCTCCAGTTGTAGCGTCCATGACCGGTGTAGATCCTTCTTGCGCTTTTTTTCAATGGCCAATTGCCCTGCAAAGACCTTCATCGCCCTTTCCCGTGAAGCAGGAGTTAATGTTTCCTGCACCGTATGATCAATCGCCTCATCGATGCTCCGCCCCGTCAGACGTTGCCCTGATGGGCTGACATACGTACGACTCCAGTTCAGATCTGTCACCCAGATGACATCGGTGACATTTTCAGCCAGCAAGCGATAGCGTCTCTCACTGTCTCGTAGAGCTTCCTCCATTCGCTTGCGGTCGGTGACATCTATCAGTACACCCTGTACCCCGACCACGCGATCTCCATCATACATGGGCCGGTTGTAGGTACGAGACCAGCGCACCTCACCGGACCAGGGCAGAACGACGCGGAATTCCAGTACCTCGTTTTTGCCAGACAATGTCTGCTGAAAAGAATCCATTGCCAGAGGCAGATCTTCTTTGTGGACGATTGAGGAGAAATGCTGACCGCCAAATTCGACCGGACTGTGTCCATAGAACGACTCCACCACAGGGCTCAAGTAGGTTATTGTTCCTTTCACATCGGCAGCATAGATTACGGCATTGATATTCTCCACGAGGCTACGATACTTCTCCTCCGATTTACGCAGCTCTTCATCAGCTTTCTTGCGCTCGGCAACATCGCGGGTCACTCCCATCAGCTCGGTCACCAAACCATCTGGATCGTAAAGCATAGTCACCCGCGTCTCGGTCCAAACCGTGGAGCCGTCCTTGCGGAGCATCTCCAGCCCCATCGTCCCCAGTTTCACAAGGCCACTTCGCTCCGGTTTCCTCTTGGACACTTCCTGTTCAACCAGCTTCAGGGCAACCTCGAGAGAGTTGGGGGTGAAAATCTCCTCCAACCTCTGGGTCATTACCTCATCAACAGTGTAACCTCGCAGACGCTCCACCGAAGGGCTGATATAGGTAAGACGCAGATTGGTGTCCATGATCCAGATGACATCTGTTACATTATCAGCCATCAAACGGTATCGTCTCTCACTCTCCCGCAAAGCCTCCATCTCCAGGTCGCTCTCAGTCATCTCCCTAATAACATACTGATGATGCTCGATACCTCCACCGCTGGCACGTCTCACAGTCACATTGAGAAGAGCATCGGTCTCAAACCCATCCTTCTTGCGCAACTTCACCCGGCAGTCTTTGGCATACCCCTTGTTCTCTAGTTGTCTGGCGAATCTCTGATAGCCGATCGGCCAAACACATGCCTCACGGATGTTCATCACTGCCATCTCATCTCTGCTGTATCCCAGCAGGGACAGGGCTGCTGCATTGGCCTCAACAATTCCCCCACCGGAATCAGTAATACAGAATGCGTCCCCTGCCGTATCAAAGAAACTGCGGTAGCGCTCTTCCCTCTCCTGCAAAGGCTCTACCTCCCGTTGGCCCTCGAGCCCATCTTTCGTTGTTCCACATCCGCCGTTCATAGCCACACCTTTGCAGGATTCAGCATAGTCTCTCTCTGTCAGTTCAGGATTTTCTCAGCATACGGGCTATCCTGTCATGATTTTACACCAAGGAGTCCTCAGGGGCATGTCAAAAAAGATCCTATCCGTCAAGAATGTGCCTGACATAACCACATTGCCCCAACCCCCGAAAAAGCATGAGGGAGACCTAGGTCTCCCTCATGCTTCAGAAAGCGGGGTGAACCCTCTCATAAAGTAACTCTTCAATACACCCGGATGTATTTATGGATTTCCTCTTGCTTACTCTCCCACTGTCTGATTCAACTTGGCCTTGACCAATGATCCGCTCTGCTGCGTTGTTCCCACTACCTAGCTTTTGCACCATTGCTGATCTGCAGCTGTCCCTTAGCTACCTCTCCAGCCTCCAGTAATACCTCCAATGCATCCTTCACCAACTGCAGTTTTCGACGATCTAGTGCCTTGAACATCATCACCACGCGCTCGCCTGCCTTTTGCCACAATCCTGTAATGAGTTTCTGTCCCTTGTCCGACAGCCGACAGAGGACCACGCGCCGATCGTTTGGATCGCTTCCCCGTGTTACCATGTCCGTTTTCACCAGACGATCCACCACTCCCGTTGCGGTGGCCAGACTAACATCCAGCGCCGAAGCGATAACACTCATTCGAGTCGGGCCACTCAAATAGAGCAGCAGCACCACCTTCAACTGAGGTGTAGTCAGATCCAGGTTGAGCCACTCTTTTGGCAGAATAGGGAAGAGTTCGCGGAATGCCTTCTCCGACAGTTGCAGGGTACTTTCGATAAGCTCATCCATTTCTGTCTCAGTTTCCTTCATCCAAAGCTCCTTAGTCAGTTTCGTGTTGTGCATAACATACTGTCTGGCCAATACATTTGAGTGAAACTAACTATTGACTAATTTAGACAATTTTGTAGGTCTTGTCAACATCTTGCTGTGCAATTGGCATAACTTTGGCACTCCGAATATGCTATGTTTCAACAGGGCTACAGCCGCAACTGACAATGAATAGGACGACCCACAATAGGAAACCTGGGTAATGGATAAAGGCAAGGCCATCAACAGATTTCTGGATAGGGTTGATCAGTTCCCCCAGATTGTTCTGGTCACCTACAAAGAGATAGGCGACCTCTTCGGAGAAGAGGTAACCACGGCCCTGACAGAAATGGAGCATTCCAGCAAAGAGAACCGGATATGCTCCGATTGTGGAGGTGTGTGCTGCAGTGACATCGGCTGCGAGCTATACGCTGCTCAGTTTGGTGGGTGCCCAATCTACGCCTATAGACCAATAGCCTGCCGATTGCATTTCTGCCATCGGTTTGATGCCCTATACCGTTCTCTTATTATTGAACTGAGAGATGTTTTCGTTGGCTGCTTCAGGGCCGTAGATTTCTCGGATAGCTTGAACTTAGGATCGTTGGATAGCCCACCTCTTAAAGAGGCCTGTCCCGAGTTTGTTGCTGCCGTTGGCTCCTGTGTGAATGCAGTTCGCGAAGGTAAGCTTTCCACTGACCAAGCCACACAAACGATACACAGAGAAGCTGAGAATTACCGCAATTATCGGGCCGACAGAAAGGCCACCGTGTGAGGCTCTGGAATATCCTCTTTCCAGACCCAGTGACCCTCGAACGCCAACCTGCCCTCTGTTAGTCAATCCAGTTCGGCTGAGACATCTATCCTATTGCGCAATTTCTTTGTTTGAGATTGCCTTCCCTTCTCTTCCCGCTGTGCCCTGACAGCACCCAATGGTGGTTTCGTCCCAATCCGTCGCTTCCTGGGACGATTGAGCTCAGTCAACCTCTTTAGAAGCCTCTCAAAAGCAACCTCTCGATTCATTGCTTGTGAACGGCGCTCCGACGCAACAACCGTGAGACCGGTAGGGATGTGCGTCAAGCGTATAGCCGTTTCCTTCCTGTTCTTTCTCTGCCCGCCTGGTCCAGGAGCTCGGTAAGTCTCCACAACTACCTCTCTCCGCAGTGTCTCCAGATCAATAGCAGAGTATTCTCGATGAGTATCCTTGTCAGTCCCAACATCACCGCTTGTTCCCATGGACTTATCCTTGTGGCCTAAGCCACGAACAAGACATCGCAACACGGCAGCAGAACATCTCGATATCCGTCACAAAGAATTCCTTGAAACAATTCTAGACAAACGGGCCAAGGCATTCAATAACATCAACCCAAATAGCCTTTGATATCTGGATCATAAGAAATCAACGTATGCGCTTGACAACAGTTGTTCATTATTGTATTCCATACCCGTAAGGGCCAACGCAAAAAATGAACGGAAAGAGTACACCAGCACAACAAACCATCGGGAATCACTATCCTGATATTGCCATTCAGGACCTAATAGACTGCATCAAAGATGAACTGGTCATAATAGATGGCGACTACAGGATCAGGCTTGCCAATGCAGCAGCACAAAGCAGATTCCAGAAGAGTGAATCGCCTATCGGCAAGCTCTGCTATGAGGTGCTGCATGACAGAGACGCGCCGTGCAGTGTCCCTATCTGGGATTGCCGGCTGAATGAGGTGCTGGATAGTGGTAAGAGAACCACAGTCGTTCATCCCCCACCCATACACGGAGTCAACAAGTACCTCCAAATCTCTATGCATCCCCTCCGCGATGGTGCTGGAAGCGTCAAAGCGGTAGCAGAGCTCACCAGAGACGTCACCGCGGAGAGAGAATTGGAGACCCAGATTCTCAGGCGACGTCACCAACTCCTGGCCCTGAGTCACATCTCAAGTGCAGTGCTCGAACGGTGGAATCTGGATGCAGTCTTGAGGATCTCCTTGGATATTGCACTGGAAACAGTCAATGGCACTATGGGAGGTATCCTGCTCTTGGACGAAGAAAATGGAACACTCTACTACCGTATGCAGCGTGGTCTATCTGCAAAATATGCCGAGAAGATGCGGGTGCACCCAGGAGAAGGTATAGCAGGGACAGTTGCCCAGACTGGTCAGCCTATCCTGTTGCAGGATATTTCCAAGGACCCTCGTGTCCACCATGCTGATCTGGTGAGAATGGAAGGGCTAAGGAGCTTCGCCAGCGTCCCTGTAAAGACGACGGGCAAAGTTATTGGTGTGATGAACATTGCCAGCCGTATGCCAGGTCAGTTCTCAGAGGGCGACTTATATTTGCTGAGCTCAATTGGCCACCAGATGGGGATCGCCATCGAGCAAGCCAAGCTCTATGAACATTTGGCAGGGGCCAGTGAAAGATACCAGAACCTTCTCCAACGTGCTCTGACAGCTCAAGAAGAGGAACGAAAAAGGATTGCCCGAGAGCTCCACGACGAAACCAGCCAGTTGCTCACCAGTTTGAGTCTCAGTCTACAGGCGATCATAGGAATGGCAGAGGCACAAGGTATCGGAGATTCTCAGTTCATAGAGAAGTTGAAACGAGCGCATTCCCATGCACTTCATGCCGGCACCGAGGTAGTCAAACTCATGAAAGAGCTACGCCCAACGCTATTGGACGAACTCGGCATGGCAGCCGCCATTCGCCGCTACGCCAAAGACACCATCGAACCTCACGGGATCACCGTAGCCACAGAATTCGTAGGCACAGAGGAGCGCCTCCAGCCTGAAGTTGAAGTAACCCTTTTCCGCGTCGCCCAGGGAGCAGTAGGTAACATATTGAAGCATTCAGAGGGCAAAAAGGCTTCCATTAGACTGGAGTGCAATGATAAGGAATGTGTCCTGCAAGTCGAGGATGACGGGAAGGGTTTTGATGTCAAGAAGGTAACAGGAGTTGACCCCAGCGGCCGTGGTGCTGGCCTGTTCACCATGAAGGAGAGGGTGAAGCTGGTCGGTGGCGCCTGTCACATTGATTCCAGGCCAGGACAGGGAACCAAGGTGTTTGTGAAGGTGCCCCTGACAAAGGATGCAGCCGGTGAAGAAGAAGATAAAGGTACTGATAGTTGATGATCATACCCTAGTGCGCGATGGTGTTCGTGCCCTCCTGGCGCTGGCCTCAGATATAGAAGTGGTTGGCGAAGCAGCCAACGGCAAGGAGGCTCTGGAAAGAGTTGATCAGCTGGAGCCTGACGTAGTGCTCATGGACTTGGCCATGCCCATAATGGGCGGGATAGAAGCGACACGCCGGATACGCAAGAATTTCCCCCTGACAAAGGTGCTGGCTCTAACTCAGTACGATGACGCTGAATATATCATTCCAGTGATCAGCGCCGGAGCCCGTGGATTCATCACCAAGATGGCGGCATTCTCAGAGCTCGCTCTGGCCATTCAGGCCGTCTACATGGGTGAGTCATATTTGTCTCCATCAGCCGCTGCGGCGCTTGTTGAGGAATGCCAGCAGAGGACGGCCGGAGACGGAGAAAAGGATGTCTACAATCAACTGACCAATCGGGAGAGAGAGGTGCTTAAGTTGGTAGTTGAAGGACGTACTGCCCGGGAAATCGCAGAGATACTCGTTGTTAGTCCAAAGACAGTGGAATGGTACAAAAGCAGTTTGATGAGCAAGCTGAACATCCATAACAAAATGGACCTCGTTAGATTTGCCATACGGAAGGGCATCATCACGCTGTAGCTTGAGGCTAACGCCTTGATCCTCTTTACCCACCATGGGATTCTCCCACTCCAGGATTTCCCTCATTCATAACTAGGAATTTCCCTGGAAGAGACTCCAAACAAAAGGCTTGGTATATATCAGGGTGTCCTCCATTGATTTATATCCAGAAGAAGCTATCATAAACGATAGACTACTATTCCTGCTTTCCATGTCTCAAAGGAGAGGGGGTCTCATGTATTCATCTGCGACTGAGAGGGCTCAAAGTCAACTGGAAACCAGACCAAAGAAATCCCTTTCCGACCACAGCTTCATGCCTCCCTGTCAGGTTGCCTGCCCCTTGCACATGGATATCAGGGAGTATGTTGACCTCACCGCCCAGGGAAAGATCATGGAAGCTCTGCAGGTCATCAGAAATGGCAACCCCTTCCCTTCTATCTGTGCCCACGTTTGTACCCATCCCTGTGAAGATGCCTGTAGACGTGGGCAGGTCGATGCTCCAGTAGCCATCAGGGCACTCAAGAGATTCGCCGTGGAGTTTGGTGGTGACAGAATGATACGGCCCGAAGCTGATACCACCCATGATGAAAAAGTTGCCATAGTTGGTTCCGGGCCAGCAGGATTGGCTTGCGCCTACTACCTGAGAAAGCTCGGCTATCCTGTCACTATCTTTGAGGCTCATTCTGAGCTGGGCGGCATGCTCCGAGTGGGTATCCCCCAGTACCGTCTTCCTCGAGAGGTACTCGACACTGAAATCCACCGATTGACCAACATGGGAGTCGAAATCAGGACAAATGCCAGGGTAGTCTCCATCGATCTGCTACTGGAAATGGGCTACAAAGCCGTCTTTTTAACCATCGGCGCTCATCAAGGACTGAAGATGGGAATAGAGGGAGAAGACAGCCCCGGAGTCATAGATGGAGCCACCTTCCTCCGTGAAGTCAACCTCGGGCTTAAGCCGTCCTTGGGGGAGAAGGTCGCCGTGGTAGGAGGAGGCAACGTAGCTATTGACGCAGCGCGTACCGCTGTTCGATTAGGAGTGGAGCAGGTGAAGGTTCTCTATCGACGCAGTCGAGCTGAAATGCCAGCCAACGAAGAAGAGGTGAAGCAAGCCAACGAGGAAGGCATAGAGATTATGTTCCTGGCAGCCCCCACCAGAATCAGGAGAAGGAACGGACACTTGATCGTGACCTGTATCAGGATGGAACTGGGGGAACCAGATGCCAAAGGAAGGCGACAACCTGTGCCCATCCAAGACAGTGAGTTCGATGAGGAACTCGATGCCTTGATCATGGCCATCGGGCAAGCACCGCAGGCCCCTGGTAACTTCGGCGTCCGTCTAGGCAAAGGCAGCACTATACAGGTTGACCCAGTCACCTTCACTACCAATAGAGTCGGCGTCTTCGCCGGAGGGGACGCTGTCACTGGGCCAGCCACTGTAGTTGAAGCTCTGTCAGCAGGCAGAAGGGCAGCTTCACGTATCAATGATTACCTCAACCATAGATACCCACTGCCCGAGAAGGAGGCCGGAGACAGCCTGTCAGGAGATTTGCACCCCGAGACAATAGAAGCCATAAGAAAGGTGGGGCGATTTGAATGGCTAACCACAGCCCCCGAGGCCAGAGCGAAGGACTTCGGCCCAATCGAGCTGGTTTATGATTGGGAAGCCGCCATCAACGAGGCCAGAAGATGTCTTCGATGTGGTGTGGGGGCCGAGATTCTTTCGCAGGACAAGTGCGCCACCTGTCTTACCTGTCTCAGGGTCTGCCCCTACCATGTGCCACACCTTGATGCCAGCGGCTCCATTCAAATACCGGTCGATCAGTGTCAGGCCTGTGGCGTCTGCGTTGTCGAGTGTCCGGCAAAGGTCATAGCTTTACGCAAGCCACATGATCGACGTCACATAGATCAGGAACTAGATCACATCCTGCAGACTGCAGCACAATCAAACGCCAAACCTCTCATCATCGGATTCTGCTGCCAGTATGGACTCTTCGGCACTGGAACCTTGGCAGGGCTCTGGAGGGGAGCCAAAGGCGGTATCTCCATTGTACCAGTACTTTGCACGGCCAAGGTTGAAGCTGATCACATGTTGCGTGCCTTCGAGGTGGGGGCTGAAGGGGTCTTCATTGCCGGCTGCGGGGAACAGTGCGCCAGAGAAAACACTGATTTCTGGGTCCGACAGCGTATCGCCAAGGTGAGGCGAACACTAGAACAGCTCCATCTGGAACCAGAGCGTCTACAGTGCTTCACCACAACTGCCACCAGCAATGGAGATATCGGCCAAAGACTGGAGGAATTCGCGGAGCGGATAGGAACCCTCCACCTGGCCTCAATAATAATGCAGGAGGTGCGGAAGTGATAGTTGCCGAACAGAAAAAACTGGATGAAATAATACGCATGATTGCCCCTTACGAGAGAGTACTCATCCTCGGTTGCGGCACCTGTATGACGGTATGCGGTGCTGGGGGCGAGCATGAAGTATCCTACCTTCACAACGCACTAAGGTTGGCTCAGGCAAAAGGTAGTAACGGAACACACACCATTTCAGAGTACACGCTGAAGAGACAGTGCGATACTGAGTTCCTGGACATGCTCGCGGGCAGAATCAACGATGTCGATGCTGTTCTTTCGCTTGCCTGTGGCATCGGGGTCCAAGCCATATCAGAACGTTTTCGACAACTGCCAGTGTTGCCCGGCGTCAACACCTCATTCATGGGTATGCCCAATGAATGGGGCATTTGGGACGAGCGCTGTGCTGCTTGTGGCGACTGCCGATTGGCAGAAACAGGCGGCATTTGCCCCATCACCAGATGCACCAAGGGCATACTCAATGGCCCATGTGCAGGTACCAAGAATGGCAAATGTGAAGCAAGCAAGGACATGGATTGCGCCTGGGTTCTGATCTACCAGCGCCTGGAGAATCTGCGTCAACTGGACAGCATGCGTCGATACTACCCCCCCAGGAACTTCAGGGTGATCCCCAGACCGAGGAGGATCGTGACCAAGGCTACTGTTGCAGGAGGGAACAATGGCTAAATCTCTGTTTGAGGAAAAGCTCTATTCCCGCGAATTCGTAGTGACCACAGAGATCGGGCCTCCCAAAGGGGCAGATGTCTCAGAGATGATCCACCATATAGATTTGCTCAAGGACAAGTTAGATGCCATCAACATCACCGATCACCAGAGCTCTGTGATGCGCTTCCCCTCGATAGGAGGATGTCTCCTGGTCAAGGAAAGGGGGGGCGAGCCAATTCTCCAGGTTACTTGCCGCGATCGCAACCGCCTGGCTCTCCAGGCAGACCTTCTCTTCGCGCACTCGCGAGGTGTCCATAACGTGCTGTGTCTCACCGGAGACTCCATTGACGTAGGTGACCACAAGGAGGCCAAGCCTGTCTTCGATATGGATTCGGTTCAGCTACTGAAGATGGCCAGGACCCTAGAATCCGGAACAGACTTTGCAGGGAATCAACTCAAGGGAGCCCCTCAGTTCTGCCTGGGATCCTCGGTTCACCCGGAGGCCGATTTCATTGAGCCACAGCTTCTCAAATTTGATAAGAAAGTGGCTGCTGGAGCGCAGTTCTTCCAGACACAGGGGATCTTCGACCTGTCAAGCCTTCGCCGGTTCATGCAATATGCCTCCCAGTTCAACGTTAAGATCCTGGCCGGCATCATCGTGATGGCCTCGGCCCGAATGGCCAAGTACATGAATGAAAACGTTCCCGGCATAACCGTGCCCCAGGCTGTTATCGACGAGCTCGCTACAGCCGAGAAAGGCAAGGGGCTGCAGAAAGGGGTCGAAATAGCCGCCAGGCTAATGAGAACGATAGGGGAGGAGAAGCTATGTCACGGTGTTCATATTATGGCAGTGGGTAACGAACGGGTTGTGCCTGATATCCTGGAAGCAGCCGATCTGGTCAGCGTACGTGCTTGAACTGTCGCCGCACCGAGCTGTGGCCGGGATGAAAGAGGTCAGGTCAATTACGAGGTAAGGAGGAAGGAGGAACAAGAAATGGCAAACAAGATGAGAATCCTGATTGTGGACGATGAGCCCGATTTCAGAGAAGCATTCTCCAGAACTCTGGAGGCCAAAGCCTTTCAGGTTGTGACGGCCTCCAGCAAAGCTCAGGCTCAGGAAATGATGAAGCTGGAGCCCGACATTGTCGTCCTGGGCACCCTAGCACCAGCCGGACAGGCGTTTGCACTGCATCAGTGGCTGAAGCAGCACCCTCGTCACAAGGACACACCACTCATGGTGATCGATTCACGCTATGAGGAGCGGTCAATCAAGGGATGGAGAAGGTTTGAGGGGATGCAGCTTGAATCTGACGAATACTTCACCAAGCCAATTGAGCCATCATCGCTGGTTCCCCGCATCCAGAGCCTAATAGAGCAAGTCACCAGAATGATCAGGGTTCTGGTCGTGGATGATCACACCATGATCAGGGAGGGCATTGGCGCAGTCCTGGCACTGTACAAAGACATAGAAGTGGTAGGCGAAGCAGTCAATGGACAGGATGCCTATGAAAAGGTGGTACGCCTTATGCCTAACGTAGCATTGATGGACATAGTTATGCCGGTGATGAGCGGTCTGGAAGCTACAAAGCGGATAGTCAAGGAATGTCCCCAGACGAAGATCCTGGTACTGACTCAATATGACGAAGAGGAAAACATGCTCGTCGCTAGGCATGCCGGGGCATACGGCTTCATCCCCAAGAAAGCTGCTGGAGGAGAACTGGTAGCGGGCATCAGATCCGTATATGCAGGCAAGTACTACCCTGTCACTTTTGCTGAGGCCAGCGCTAGATAAGAAACAGCACCCCGGAGAGGTTGCTCAAGGTGTGGAGCAGCCTCTCCGTCGCTGATCTGAACAGGGGATGTTTGCCCCTGTTCAATATCCTTCTATACGACTATACGGCGCTTGGGCCGCTGGAACCAGCCTTGGCAGGTCACCACCGCTTGCAGTTTTCATCCAGCGACAGCTACACTGCGCCAGCCTGCCCGCACCGTAGGTCAAGAAATCTACGATCCTACGATTTGAAATAACCACAGTCCTTGGAAGCTGCCCCTCCAAACAAGACAGGCTTCCTGTCACCCATAATCCCATAGTCACGGCACATCCTTCGACTGAACGTACTCTATCAAATACAGTGTGGAGCAGTTAGCAGTATAGACGACCCCGAAGCGAAAGCAGTAAACTGTGGGCTGGTGCGCCATGGTCTCTCTATCCTGATAGGCTTGGGGGGGCAGAATGAAAGCAGGGTTGATCACAGCGCAGGCAGAAAGGGCGAAGAGTCCGCTGCAATGCAGATGAAGCTCAGGTTCCTAGGTGCAGCACAGAATGTAACCGGATCAAGGTACCTGTTGGAGGTTGATGGCTTCAGGATCCTCATAGACTGTGGATTATTCCAGGAAAGGGAGTTTGCGGGAAGAAACTGGGAACCGTTCTCCGTTCCACCCGAAACCATAGATGCTCTCCTGCTGACCCACGCCCATATTGACCATTGTGGCTTGCTGCCCAAGCTTGTTCGTGAGGGCTTCAGGGGGAGAGTCTACTGCACAGCGGCCACCGCTGACGTAGCTGAGATCATGCTCCTGGATGCGGCCAAGCTGCAGGAAGAAGATGCTGCCTTCAAGAGGAAGAGACACGAGCGGGAAGGCCGAAAGGGGCCATATCCCGAGGTTCCACTCTACAACATGGATGATGCTAATGCTTCACTACGGCTGTTCTTACCTGTGCCCTATGGAGAGGCGGTTGTCATAGGCCATGGCATAGAGGGCAAGTTCTACGATGCCGGTCATGTCCTTGGCTCCTCGATGATAATGGTATCTGTTCGTGGGCAGGGCAAGCAGAGGACAATCCTTTTCTCGGGCGACGTCGGTAGGAGGAATGCGCCGATATTGAGAGACCCCACCACTTTCGCAGGGGCCGACTATGTTCTGGTGGAAGCAACCTACGGTGACAGGTTGCATGAACGGTCATCGGAGGTCGCCGAGCACCTTGCCGCAGTAGTCAACTCAACCCTAAACAATGGAGGCAACATAATAGTGCCAAGCTTTGCCCTGGAAAGAGCCCAGGAGGTGCTCTACTACCTGAACAAGTTGCTCATTGACGGCCGCATACCACGTGTAATGGTGTTCGTTGACAGCCCAATGGCGGTGCGTGTCACCGAGATATTTGAGCGTCACCCGGATTTGTATGACCAGGAGATGATCAGATTGATAAGGGCAAACAGGTCTCCCTTTGACTTCCCGGGATTGGAAATGGTTCACACCATAGATGAATCAAAGGCAATCAATCTGATCAAAGGCAGTGCCATGATAATAGCCGGCTCGGGCATGTGCACGGGCGGCCGAATAAAGCATCACCTCGTAGCCAACATATCAAGGCCAGAAAGCACAGTAATGTTTGTCGGATATCAGGCTGCAGGCACTCTCGGCCGGTACATCGTAGAAGGTGCCAGCGAGGTTAGGATACTGGGGCAGAATTACCCCGTGCGTGCCAGGATAGAGCAGATACAGGGCTTCTCAGCCCACGCCGATAGGGACGGCCTTTTCGAATGGTTGTCACACCTGCAAAGCCCCCCAAGACAGGTATTTGTCACCCACGGAGAGCCCGACTCTTGCCACTCTTTCGCTGCTTTCCTGAAGGAGCGAACGGGCTGGGGGATCTCGGTGCCGGCATACCAAGATGAGGTCGTTCTGGAGTAAGTGAGGTCGATCCGGAGGAGGTAACTCATGGACAGGAATGCAGTAGTCCGAACCGTTTGCAGGACGTCAGATTATGTCGGGTGTGGCCTCTCAGCAGTGGTAGAGGAAGGCGTCATCGTCAAAGTCCGCCCCGCCGATTTCCCCGACCCGGCTGATCGTGGCGCCTGCCCCAAGGGTTTGGCTACCCCTCAGATGGTCTATCATCCAGAACGGCTGCACCACCCCCTGAAAAGAACCGGAGAGCGGGGCGAAGGTAAGTGGCAGCGTGTGTCATGGGAACAGGCTCTTAACGAGATCTCGGCTGCATTGCTTCAGGTTTCAGAGAGATATGGCTCCAACTCCATCGCCTGGATGACGCCCGTGTTGGCCAACCTCACCTGGGGAGGCTATTCACGATTGGCCAGCCTCACCAAGGGGACCTGGGTTGATTGGTGGGGTTGCGGTGATGCTGCTGGCCCCTGTGCCGACATTGTCACCTTCGGCCATATGATGGGAGAGACCCACCTCAGACCTCCCGGCGATCCTCAGTTCATCATTGTCTGGGGCTATAACCCGGCGGTGACCGTCTATCACTACATGCGAGAGATTGTTCAGGCCAAGAAGAGGGGGGCGCGGGTGGTGGTTATCGACCCACGCTTTACCGACACAGCTCGCCACGCTGACGAGCACATACCCATAAGGCCCGGCACGGATGGGGCTCTTGCCCTGGCTATGATCAACGTCATCATGCAGCAGGGACTGCGGGACAGAGTCTTCATAGCCCAGAATACCGTCGGATCACTGCTTGTGCAGGATAACAGCGGTCTTTTCCTGAGAGAAAGCGATTTTGTGCAGGGCGGCAGTCAACAGACCCTCGTCATAATGGATGAATACACCGGGCGGCGGCAGCAGTGTGACGCCCCGGAGGCCAAGCCAGCGCTTACTGGTACCTATTCTGTCTCAGGCGTAGATTGCCGGCCTGCCTATCAATTGCTGGTTGATATGACACGTGACTACACACCCGAAAGGGTGTCAGAGATCACTGATATCCCGGCTGATGTCATCCGGCGTTTGGCAGTCAACTATGCCACCAAGAAACCTGCCTCCATATACCGGGGATGGGGATTACAGCGAACCTTCTACGGCGATTTGGCCTGCCGGGCCATAAACACGCTGGCAGCAATCACCGGCAACATCGACCTGGAGCGGCCTTCCACATTTGTACTGAACTCCCGTCCTTTCCTCATGCCGGCGGGGCCGTACAATACTATCCCGGTCA
>JBGOWL010000092.1:0-6354 GCA_041478585.1 Dehalococcoidia bacterium
ATTATAGCGAATCTGCGGCGGGAGGCCAAGACGACGAGACTATTGTGGAAGCATTTGATATTTGAACCCAGGGAAGGAAAGGCGGAGAACTGGATGATAGATTATTCGGGACTCTCAGGGGGTGGAGAGGCCAGGAGTGTTCTGAGCTAGGCCGGCATATGGATGGCAGTCTCACATCTGTCAGCAGATCACAATTACTGTGTGGCAGACTATCTATTTCGCCAAATTGTCTCACGGCTGCTGCCTTGGTTCACTCTCATTGCTTGTTTCTTTGACGCCTCCACTGCCACAGAATGACAATGGCGTACACCGCAGCAATTGAGAAGCAGACCACAGCTACGAATGTGTTCTCGAGATAGATCGCCAGGGCACCGACCCCCAATGATATCAGAAGCACTGCCAGGTTAGATATGCGTAAACTCATTTAGGTCTCTCTACTGGGATGAAAAAGTCGCTCATATTCTCCCTGATAATAGCGACAATCCGCAAAATTGACCACCAGGGTATGTGGGTGCACTCTGTGACTGGTGGTATCATGATGATGCTATAATGTGAAACCGCTATGAGGGCAGGCCCGCCATTGTGGAATACAAACTGAGAATCGGGGAGGAGATAGAGAATACAACGATGCAAGCAGTTCTGCTAGTGGGTGGGGAAGGAACCCGATTACGTCCGCTGACATGTAAGACAGTCAAGGCCATGGTTCCCATTCTGAACAGGCCTTTCCTGGAGCACTTGGTCAGCTATCTGGCGCAGCACGGCATAGATGACATCATCCTGACTCTGTGCTATCTACCTGACACGATTGAGAAATATTTTGGAGATGGTAGCGGTTTTGGGGTGAAACTGACCTACGTCATGGAAGAATCCCCCCTGGGGACAGCGGGTGCGGTGAAGAATGCTGAGAGGTATCTTGATGACACGTTCTTTGTATTCAATGGTGACATTTTCACCGATCTGGATCTGAAGGCAATGCTATCGTTCCATCGCGAGCGGAAAGCAAAGGCCACCATTGCGTTGACGCCGGTTGATGACCCGACTGCCTATGGTGTGGTGGAGATGGATTCCTGCCGAAGAGTGGGGCGCTTTGTGGAGAAGCCAAAGCGCGAAGAAGTCACCAGCAATCTGATCAATGCGGGCACGTACATTCTGGAGCGAGATGTTCTGACAGAGATACCGCCGGAGACGCGTTTCATGTTTGAGCATCACCTGTTCCCAACGCTTCTGCGAAACGGCTCATTGCTTTGTGGCTATCCCTCGGATGCCTATTGGATAGACATCGGGACTCCGCAGAAGTACTGCCAGGTACAATACGATCTATTGCAGGGTAAGGGACGCACATCCCTTTACAGCCGAAGTCGGCGTGAGGGAATGAGCTCCGGAGCCCGATCATCCATTCATCCCATGGCGAAAGTGGAAGGCCCGGTGGTCATAGGGGATGACTGCAGCATTGGACCGCACGTCCAATTGAAGGGGCCTGCGGTTATCGGGAATAATTGCAGGATTCTCGATGGTGCAATCGTTGAAAGGTCTATCTTGTGGAGCAGTGTCCTTGTGGGGAAGAAGGCCTGCCTGGAGGACTGTATTGTGGGCAACAACAGTTCGATTGGTGAAGGCAGTTTTGTGGGTGAAGGCTCGGTTATCGGCGAAAATGTAACAGTGACTGATGGCAGTCGCGTTGAACCGGCCGAGAAGATCTGGCCTGATACAGAGGTCTAATCACTTTCCCTCTACTACAGCTACGCCTATAGCACCAGGACCGAGGTGCGTCCCCATGACCGAGCCAATGGTGGAAACATAGATGCGCTCCTTGGGGAATGTAGCGCCTAGGCTGTCGATCATTTGTTCAATGTCTTCAGGCGTAGTGGTGGACGCCACAGCCATATCCTCAACATTGGAGAAACTCGTGGCGAAGTTGAGGAGATGTTCGATGGCCTTGGGGCGAGTGCGCTCTCGGGTCACAGGGGTAGCGAGGCCATCTTTCAATGTAAGGATGGGTTTGAAATGCAGCAGGTTGCCCAGGAGGGCTTGAGCCGCGCCGATGCGGCCACCTCGCCGTACATATTCGAGTGTGTCGAAAGCCATCCGAACGTGTATCCTGGAGCGGACGTCATTTGTCCGAGCAATCACTTGATCCAGGTTTGCCCCCTTCTGAGCTTCCTTGGCCGCGGCGATGACTATGAGGCCCAGAGCCATGCATATGAGCTGGGAATCTAGGACCTCCACCCGGCAGTTCTTGGCCTTCATGAGGTCTCTGCCCTGCAAGGCAACGTCATAGGTGGCACTCAATTTAGAGGAGATCAATATAGCCAGGATTTCATCGGTCTGGTCAGCCAAAGCATCACATACCTGGGCGAAGTCACTCGGTGACACAGTGGACGTGGTAGGCAGGCGTTTGCTCACTATCAGTCTCTTATAGAACTCCTCACTGCTGAGATCAACGCTGTCTCGGTAGACCTCGTTGCCGAAATGGACGTGAAGAGGGATGACGCAGATCCCTAGCTGTGCAGCTAGCTGAGGCGGAATGTCCGAGGTGCTGTCGGTGACAATCTTTACTGGCATATGTATTGAGAGTATGGGCGTGATTCTATGGTAATGAGTTCATGCTGTCAAACCGGGCTGAACAACGGCGAGTCTATTGCCCAGCTAAAGTCAGTTTCCTTCATCCCCAAGTAGGCCATGTTCCAGGTGAGCAGTGTCGTTTAATAATCGCAGTCTATACCCATCATTCGTACGCTGAATCACAGTCAGAGAGGTATTGGCCACCTCCAAACGGCGGTAGATGGATGTGCTCACGTTGAGGCAATGGGCCACCAATATTCTGGCAACCACATCGTGAGTTACTGCCACCACTTGCCGGCCTTGATTCTGCAGCACAATATTCTCTAAAGCCAGTATTGATCTCTCTCTGACCTGAGTCAGGCTCTCACCGCTTGGCATGTGTATGGCGGAAGGATCGGCCCTCCAGGTTCTCCATAGCTGAGGGAATTTGGCTTCAATTTCTTGGGCAAACAGGCCCTCCCAAGCACCCATCCTGATCTCGCCCAATTCCTCCAGCTTCTGAAGTGGCAAACCATGTGGTAGGGCTAGTATCTCAGCTGTCCTTGACGCCCTTATCAAAGGACTGCAGAACACCGCAGCAATTGGCCAGCGGCTCAATCTCATGGAGAGTCGCTGTGCCTGCCGCAGTCCCTCCTCACTCAGGTCCTCGTCAATCCATCCCATGTACCGTCCATTCACATTGGACGCAGTCTGCGCATGCCTTACCAGAAGTAGTGTTGTATTCATGGTCACACACTGAAAAGGAAAGTGATCACATCTCCGTCCTGAACGGTGTAGTTCTTGCCCTCCAAGCGGAGGTGGCCTTTGTTGCGTGCTTCACGCAGGCTCCCAGACGTGACCAGGTCAGAATAGCTGATAACCTCTGCTCTGATGAAGCCTCTTTCCATGTCAGAGTGAATTACGCCTGCCGCTTTGTGAGCTGGAGTGCCTTTGGGCACTGTCCAGGCTCTTACCTCGCCGGAGACAATGCTGAAGAAAGAAAGCAACCCCAGGACTTCGTAGGATAGTCTGATGATGCGATCAATCACTCCCTCTACCATCCCGAGAGCGGCACGGAACTCTGCTGCATCAGCTTCGCCCAGCTGAGTCAATTCCATCTCCAATTTGGCGCAGACGGCTGCAACCTTCAGTTGTGGATAGCGAGGTCTTAGCGCCTCCTCGAGCGAGGCTGCCTGTGGTAGTTTTGCTTCCCCGATGTTAAGCAGTACAAGGACGGGCTTGGACGTCAGGAACTGGTAGTTCTCCAATATCCTGTCTTCTTCTTTAGTAATAGGCTGCTCTCGAATCGGTATCTCAGTTTCCAATGCAGGTTTAATTCGTGAGAGCAGAGCTTGTTCGCGGAGAAGACTATCTCGCTCTTGTTGTTTTGCTCCCTTGAGCGAGTCATTTATTCTGGTTAGCCTCCGTTGGATGATGGCCAGATCAGAGAGGGCAAGCTCCAGGTTCAGGGCGCTTATGTCGCGCACCGGGTCTACACTGCCTTTGATGTGAGTGATGGTTTCATCTGTGAAATCCCTTACGACATGGATGAATGCGTCCACAGTGCGCAGGTAACCGCGAAGGTCACTGCCGAGATCATCCCTATTCTCCCTGGTTATGGCTACATCTACGTATTTTACCTCTGCCGGTACAATTCTCTTGGGGTTCAAGATGGCTTGTAGGCCATCCAGCCGCGAATCAGGTACTTTGGCTACACCGACATTCGGTTCTAAAACAGTCGGTCCAAAGGCATGGATTTCAGCCCTACCCTTGGTCAGGCTGTTGAAGAGAGTGGTCTTTCCACTCTTGGGTAAACCAACGATGCCAAGCTCCATTTGCGGATAGAGCCAGCTTACCATAGTCAGATGTGGCTTGCCAGATATGGCTGTGCTAGAATGGCTGGGGTGAACTGGCGTTGATATACATCCTGATTGGTGCTGACGATTTCTCCCTATGGGAGAAGCTGACGGAGCTCAAGAGAGGGTGGGGCGATGAAGAATCGCTGGCTCTCAATACGACTGTTTTCGACGGTCGGCACCTGACCTTGCCCCAGCTTCTGAATGCCTGCAATACTCCTCCCTTTCTAGGAGCGAATCGGCTGGTGATTGTGGAGGGAATTTTGGGTCGTTTTGAACAGAAGACAGGCGGACGTTCTCCTGATTTCGAGGAATGGAAGAGGTTGGGTGACGGTGCTCTCAACATGCCGCCCGATAATGTGCTTGTACTGATCGATGGCGAAGTGGCCAGGAATAATCCTCTCTACAAGAGTCTTGTCCCGATCTCCAAGGTGTGGCAATTCGCGCCCTTGAAAGGTATGGAATTGCAGCAATGGATAAGCTCACGGGTGGCAAAGTGTGGTGGGGAGCTGTCGCCCCAGGCGATGCGACTTCTTACAGAGATGGGTGGTGAGGACTTAGGGATACTGGCAAACGAAATCGACAAGCTATGCCTTTATGCTTATGGAAGACGTATCGAGGCAGAAGATGTACGGCAGGTAACCAGCTATGTCAGAGAGGCCTCGGTGTTCCCCATGATCGACGCTATCGTGGAGCGAAGGGTTTCGGTAGCCATGAGACTGATGCACCAATCATTGACGGAGGGTATGACTCCTCCATACCTGCTGGTCATGCTGACACGGCAGCTTCGCTTAATGGTTCAGGCAGTCGAGCTGAGTGCCCAGGGTGTTTCTCTGGCGAAGAGGCGAGAGCAGCTAGGCGTATCTCCCAAGTATCCGATTGAGAAGCTTGTGCAACAAAGTGCTGGCTACTCGATGCCACGTCTGGTGAGAGTTTATGAGAAGCTATTGGAAACAGATACGGCCATCAAGACGGGAAAGTGGAAAGATGAGCTTGCTCTCGATCTTCTGGTTGCGGAGTTATGCTGCCAGGTGCACTCGAAGAAGGCGTCAGTCTGAGCAAGGATGATTGGTTTGGACATTCGGAGAGATAAGCGCTAGAATTTATTCTGGGTTAGACGACAAGCAGACTCTAGGAACAGGATTGGACAGGCCTGTATTGGGATTTCAAGAACTTCCGCAGCAAATCTGGCTGCTTGACATAATGGGGAACGGGGCAATCAGCAATACCTCGATTCCAGATGTTGGGGACTTCTCAGTAAGTGATGGGAACTAAGAATTGACGAGATGAGTCCTCCACATCTGGAATACATATTCCGCCCACAATCGATTGCCGTTGTAGGCGCCTCTACTGATCCTATGCGATGGTTTATCAACGAGTTCTATATCGAGCCATTGCTGAAGATGGGATATCAGGGGAAGATCTACCCTATTAATCCCAGGGGTGGTGAGATCGTAGGGTTGCCCGTGTATCGGCGCTTGAGAGATGCTCCCGGGCCTGTGGATCATGTCATATCCTGTATCCCGGCACGGGAGACCCCTCAGATCCTTGAGGAGTGTGCTGAAGTGGGAGCGAGGATATTCCAGCTCTACACTGCCGGGTTTGCCGAGACGGGTGAGCCGGAAGGCGTTGAACTACAAAGAAGGCTTTTGGAAATCGCCCGTCGCCGCAACATCCGTATCCTGGGGCCCAACTGCATGGGCATCTACTGCCCCTCAACAAAGGTAAGCTTCTGCATCAACTACCCCCTGGAAGGCGGTCCAGTTGGCCTCATCGCTCAAAGCGGCAGCAATGCCACCTACATTATTCGCAGCGCTGTGGTGCGGGGTCTTCGCTTCAGCAAAGCCATCAGCTACGGTAACGCCTGCGATATCAATGAGTGTGACCTTCTAGACTATCTGGCGGATGATCCTGAAACCAGGGTTATTGCTGCATACATCGAGGGTACTGCCGATGG
>JBGOWL010000235.1:0-3384 GCA_041478585.1 Dehalococcoidia bacterium
CAAAACAGCCGCAGTTAGTGGTAGGGTACTTTATGGCACTAAATACATTGGCATGTTTTATCTGATGATTCGATCGTTCATAGACAGCCTCATCCACTCCGGTGTAGCTCCCCATCGTTTGATCTTTGCACTCCCCTTTGCGCATGGGGAAGATGTAGCCTTCCGGATCAAGCTCTACAGTCACCTGCGCACCGTTGTATGACAGAATGCCGCAGTAGGGTATCTGGCTGGGAGTAATGACGCACACATGATTTGGGGCCAGGGACTTGCAGATGGTGCAGCCATAGAAGATATCTACATCCTCGTCTTCGAGTGATCCCGACAACTCCTGCGCCTTCAACCTCTGAATGCCCACTTTGTACAGGGGTTCGATCAGTTTAAGCCCACCCACCTCGGGCGAAGCGATGATCCAGCGGAATTCCATGGCCTCTACCTGAGGGACTACCGTCTTAACGTAGGCATGAATCACCTGACAAAGCTTCGGGAAGGTAAGCCTGCCAGCCACTGCCTTACTTATCCTCATCCACGGCGACTGGAACGAGCCAAAGGCCATGTAGCCCTCCACGCCGTGCAACGCCATGGCCATTTGTCTTTCTATGTATTCGCGGTGCCTCTGGGTAATTCCATGGCCATAGACCTTCATGTCCCATGCCATAGGGAACGAGCTACCAGGCTCTACTTCATGGATATCCGGTCCAATCAGAGTGACTATCCCACTCCTGACCTTCCCGGGTTCTTCTATGATTTCAAGGATGGTGTAGCTCTTGTATTCCCATTTAGGTCCCGACAGCTCAATCTGCATGTCAGCCTTCTTTACCTCTGCCACCCACCTTATGCCCAACCCAATATCCTTCAATCCATCCCACAGATGATCAGGATCGGTTGGCAACTGATACTCTCTTCCAGGTGGAATCTTTACCCCTGCGCTCTCCCCAACACTCACTTTGACCTCCTTCTGCGTAGATCCGCAAACATCAGGCTGTGCCCTGTTTGAGAAGAACCTCATCCGAGGTTCTTCTCAAACAGGCCGTCTCAGGCTTGTTGTGAACAACTGCATGTCCACGCATCGTGATTTGGGAACCACGGTGCGCCAAACCAAATCTACTTTGGGCTCGCCAACTACATTATGGTCAATGGTGCGGACATCAGGGTGTTGGGCACCAGCTTGATCAGATCCTCCACCGTCCAGGGACCTTCTTTGCTACTCTGCCTGTAGAGGCCAGCGAGCTCGAACGGTTTGGAGTAGACGGCCACACGACCGCCGCTGACCCCAATGACCTTGCCGTTGATGATCTTGGCCTCTTCAGTGCACAGATAGGCCACTATTGGGGCTACATACTCCGGTCCAGGCATGTGGATCAGTTCGTCAAGCTGGTCCTTGGTCATCACGCCCGCTTCGTATAGCTTGGTGAACCTGGCCTTCACTTCCTCATCCATGGTCATCCTGGTGGCCGCCATTGGCGCAATGCAGTTGGCGGTGACGTTGTACTTCCCCATTTCACCAGCCACTGTGTAGGTCAGGCTGACGATGCCACCCTTGGCAGCACTGTAGTTAGGCTGCCCCGGGCTACCCCGCCAGGCGTCAGAGGTAGTCGTGACTATTCGGCCCCACTTCTGCTCTCTCATCAATCGGGAAGCATGGCGAACCATATTGAACATTCCCTTGAGGTGAACAGCAATGACCGCATCCCATTCCTCCTCGGCCATATTGAAGATCATGCGGTCGCGGAGGATACCGGCGCAATTGACGAGGATGTCTATCCTGCCGAAACTGTCCACACACGTCTTGATTATCCGCTCAGCAGCAGCGAAATCAGTGACGTTGTCAGTATTGGCAACAGCTACCCCGCCAGCCTTCTTGATCTCATTCACCACCTGCTGTGCCGGCCCCACATCGGCACCCTCTCCAGCCTTACTGCCCCCAAGATCAGAAACCACGACCTTGACGCCTTGCTTGGCCAACTCTAAAGCCACTGCCCTTCCTATACCCCGGCCTGCACCGGTGACCACAGCGTTCTTGCCTTCCAGATGTTTAGCCACTTATACCTCCTTCTTAAGAGTATTTTGTACTTGATTCAAAGAGGTCTACTCCTCTTCCTCTTCTTCAGCCAGAAGCCTCTCCTGTATAAGGTGAGAGGCCCTGATAGACATATAGTCATCAAAACTCATCTGACTCAAATAGAAATGCTTTTGGAAGTCTTTGTCCGACGGTGCGCCAATCACGCAGATGGTTGTATGGTTGTCGGGATTGCAGAACCAGACCATCAGCCTGGCATCTTTCATGCCGAAATACCAGCGTCCCTTCTCTTCAGTCAGGAACTCGATCAAGAGGTATTCATTCGCAGGAGGCAGAACCAGGACACAGTCGAGATCACGCCTGACAGCCTTTATTGCCGCCAGCTTGACAAGAGCCTCGATCCCCTGATCCAGGCTATCACGTATCATCCCAACAAGCTCATGGGTGCTGTTTTCTGTTTTTCGCCTGGCTCTAAAATCGGGCTGAACCAGGCCGATGTAGGGGGTCGACTTGGACTCGTATCCAACCTGACCCAGGAATCGTTGAACCTCAGCATGGAGTTCCGGAACACCGAACACGTAGTGCCGAAACTCACCCTCGCTGATTCTTTTCCTGGATTCCTCGGCGTTGCGGTTCATGGTGCGCTGCTAATTCTCCAATGCCTGAACAAAATCAGACAGTTCCTTCTGCCAATCCTTGTAGCCAGTGGTGCCGGGGAGGGAGTAGGTTGCCTCATCAACATAAGTATGGCCCAGCACTACGGTCTCCACATCCTTGACGGCAGAGGCCAGGTTACTGGCAAGCGTGGGGCTATAACCTATGAAAACCATCGCTTCGGGTTTCCCATCGATAATGGGATGCTGCCATTCATAGTGGGTGAAATTGACCATTTCAATGGCCCATGCCTTACTGGTATCAATGCCTCTCTGTCTCAAACCGTTGACCGTATTCCCTGTTGCAGCGATGGGCGCCTTCATCTTCTTGGATATCTCCGCTGCATAGTCCAACAAGCTCTTGCCTTCCAGTTCTATCTGGTCACATAGAGCGCCAGCCATGATGAGGACCCTTTTCTTACGGCGCAGATGGTGAGCTAGCCACAACGGATCCTTTACACTCATTCGTTCCCTCCTTAAAGGTAGACACTGAAGGTGTTCCGGTTCTGTGGGAGAAAATGGGGGATTGTCAGCACCGATATTCTTCCTCACTAGTCAACAGACTGAGCCCCGGAACCAATCCTTGAAGCTGGTCACTGAACAGTTGCAGTTAAAGTATAGGATAGGCTCATTCTCAGTGTCAAACCTGAGTGAGCCAGCAGACTCTCTCAGGGAAACTCCGCAGGCGAAGAGACAACACGGCATAGCACCAGG
>JBGOWL010000188.1:0-4085 GCA_041478585.1 Dehalococcoidia bacterium
CAGCTCAGGGCTATTGATGTGAACTGCCGCGGCCCTCTGACTCTGGCGCATCACTTTGGGCAGAAGATGATCGAAAGGAAGCGGGGAGGTATCATACTAATGACGTCGCTCTCCGGCATGCAGGGGGCTCCCTGGCTGGCCAGTTATGGTGCCACCAAGGCTTTCAGTATAGTGCTGGCCGAGGGACTGTGGTATGAACTGAAGGGCAAAGGAGTGGATGTGGTTGCCTGTTGTGCTGGAGCAATTGAGACGCCTAACTATATTTCCAGCAAGCCTGAGAGTCTCGGGGGCTTTGCCCCCAAGCCCATGGCAGTGGAGAAGGTGGCCCACGAGGCCGTTGCTGCCCTCGGGAAACAACCTCTTGCCATTCCCGGACGCGCCTACCGCTTTTCTCAGACGTTATTGGAACGGTTTATGTCGCGAAAACAGAGGATAAAGATAATGGCGGACTCAACCGCAAAGATGTACGGCGACAGGCTCATAACTCTCAACTAGGAGTTGGTACCACTATTACATTGCACCGAAGCCGGCAAGGGGGGAACATGGAAAAGCTCATCTATATTCTCTGGGGACCTGAAGAGCAGGATAGGAAGCAGAGGCAGCACCTGTTGCTCAAGGAAGTCGCGCCCAAGCTGCTTGCATGCGGAGCCGTAAAGCTGACTATGTACATTGTTGACCAGGATTGTAATGTTAGGTCGCCTGCGCCATTTCATCCTGGGGAGCGCATGTGCGCCGAAGTAGCTCTTTGGCTTGACAATGCTGAACGACGCGTTTCCTGTGAGGAGATCCTACGAGGCGCCGGTTTCAGATTTGCCGGCTATCTAGTAGAGGAGTCAATCTACACCGAATACGGGGGTAATCGGCACTCGGGGCCGAGGAATTGGCCCGATGGCCAACGCTCCCCTGGCGTAGTTGCTATAACCTTGATGGAGCGCCCCAAAAGACTTTCCCGTGAGGAATGGATTCG
The DNA here is from genome assembly GCA_041478585.1 of Dehalococcoidia bacterium. Taxonomy (GTDB): domain Bacteria; phylum Chloroflexota; class Dehalococcoidia; order UBA2247; family RBG-13-53-26; genus RBG-13-53-26. The sequence goes on from JBGOWL010000188.1 coordinate 968, forward strand.
ACGCTGGCACGGAAAGCAGTCGCCGGTCTCTGAAGCAATGCAGCCCCGCGCACGCTATATACGTAACGTGGTGATCAAGGCAGTAACGCCAGATGCGCCGCCCTACGAAGGTATTGTGGAGGAGGCCTGGCCCTCAGCCAGGCACATCACCAATTACTTCCTCTTCTACGGCGCCGGTAAGAACCCGTTCAAGCTGATGTGGAACATGATCGTGATGCTCAGGAGTGTTACCCGCTTCCTCGACCTGAACCGCATCCGCACCACTATGACAAGTGAGTATATCCTGAGGAGCTAAGCCGCCGTAGCAGCAGCCCCGGAGGCGTTGCAATAGCGGTCGTTTGCTGAAGTTGGGATGTCATCATGGCTGCTGGAACTGCTTGTTTCAGCTTGGGATTCCATTCTGTGATGTGCTCCATCGCACAATGTCTTAGGGCTGCCATGGAAAGACGACTGTCTCTTCCCACAATGCAACACCATCTTGCTCACTTGGTACGACGATCGTGGGGAAGAAATTGCAGACATAACTTGGTGTGAGACCAATGCCTAGGGGGCCTCGTGTGATAGAATCAATCACGAGGCAAGCCCGGGGCGCTTCAATTCCTAGCTACCTGCGGGCATGTGACCCGCTCTCCGAAAACTAGCCCAGGTGAAATGTTAGATTCGGGACCAGGAAAAGGAGGGCAAGCCAGTTGCGGCTTTTCTTCATATCCGTACCTCGGAGACTGTATAGTATGTCCTGGACACCGCACAGTGTGAATTTGACAACTGGAGTATGAGTATTTAGAGTGGATAAGCGCCGGAACACAATGTTGACAGTAGACCCTTACGCACAGAGATTCCAGAGTAGAATGGGGACGCCTCGAGTTACATTAGAGTAGGCAGGTACTTGTCTATGCAGACCGATAGCACCAAGATGGTCGGCGATCATGCTACAGTTGACGGGGTCATCCACTGTGAGCAGTTGACCAAGCGCTACCCTGGTGACATCTTGGCCGTGGATAGGCTCGACTTGGTGGTGCGCCGTGGGGAGATCTTCGGGTTACTCGGCCCCAACGGCGCGGGCAAGACGACAACTGTTGGCATGCTCAGCAGCTTGGTCATTCCGACCACTGGCAAGGCCATAGTGGCCGGCATAGATGTGGTGGCTCATCCGGCCTTGGCCAAACAGCTGATAGGTGTTGTACCCCAGACCAACACTCTGGATCGAGCCCTGACTGTGTGGGAGAACCTCTACTACCACGGCCGGTTTTTCGGGATGAGTGCCAAGGCCGCCAGGGCAGCGGCCGACCAGTGGCTGGTCCGGTTCCGCCTTGCCAACAGGGCCAAGGCATCGGTGCTGGCCTTGTCAGGCGGCATGGCAAAACGACTAATGGTGGCCCGGGCCCTCGTTCACCATCCCCCGGTCCTGTTCCTGGATGAGCCCACGGCGGGCCTCGACCCTCAAAGCCGCATAGCACTATGGGAGATCCTCGGCGAGCTGCACACAGAGGGTCAGACTATCTTCTTGACCACCCATTACATGGAGGAAGCTGACTCGCTCTGCAACCGGTTGGCCATCATGGACCGCGGCCGCGTCCTGGTTATTGACACCCCCAAGGCCCTCAAGGAGTCGGTTGGTGCGGACAGCATCGTGACCGTGTCGGCCATCGGTGATCTGGAGGCTCTCGGCAGGGTCCTTCAGGAGAAGGTCGAGGGCGCGACCAAGACCCAGCGTCTGGACACCACTGTTCAACTTCACGTGAAGGGCACGGCCGGCGTGCTGCCCAAGGTGTTTGCCGCTGCCGAGCAGGCAGGTTTCAACATAACCGACCTGTCCGTGGCTGAGCCCACCCTCGAGACCGTCTTCATCAACCTGACCGGAAAGTACCTGCGCGAGTAATGGCAGACGCCGTACCGTTTCACCCTACCGAATCCATCCGGTCAGAGGCTGCTGCTAGCCTCACTGCTTTCAAGGCCCTGCTGCTTCGCGACCTCACGGTACTGAAGAAGAACTTTGGCATATTCGCCGCACGCACGATCATCCAGCCGTTCCTGTTGGTCTTCGTTTTCCTGTACGTTTTCCCTCAGATCGGCCAGGGAATCGGCGGAAGCCAGAGTACTGGCGAATCCTCCTTCGCTACGGTGCTGGTGGCCGGTGTAGTGGGCCTATCGATCATGTTCCAGGGAATCCAGGCGGTGGCCCTGCCCCTCGCCAACGAATTCGGCTACACCAAGGAGATCGAGGACCGGGTGCTCGCACCCCTCCCTGTGTCCCTGGTTGCCATCGGCAAGGTAGTGGCAGGAGCTATTCAGTGTCTGATCGCTGCGATCATCGTTTTCCCTATCGCGCTGGTTGTCCACGCCCAGGGAGTCCACCCTCATCTGTCTGTGCACTGGCTAGTTCTCATCCCCCTCATCCCGCTCGCCTGCATCATGACGTCCAGCCTGGGGCTGGTACTTGGCACGCGCATCGAGCCGCGCAACATCAGCATTATGTTCGGTTTCATCGTTCTGCCCATTACGTTCCTCGGAGGCACCTACTACCCGTGGACGACACTGTCAGCTGTAAAGGTCGCCGGTTTCTCTTGGCTGCAGGCTCTGGTGTGCATTAATCCGCTGATCTACGTGACCGAGGGTTTCCGTGCTGCATTGACCACAGCACCACACATGCACCTGTACGTGATCTTCCCGGTGCTCCTGGCACTGTGTGCCCTGTTGCTCTGGGCCGGGATAGTGGGCTTCCGAAAGCGTGTCCTGAACTAACGACCATGGTCGCTCAGTCTGCACAATAGCCTTGTCTGACCCAACGACCAAACGTTCACCAGTGCGATTCTCTTGTGGAGGCGTCTGGTATCTAGACACGCATTCAGGAAGAGATAAGGCCTGCTCAGACTCCCTGTTCATGATAGCATTGCCTGAACAAAAGTTCAGATTGTGCAGTCCGCACTCTTCGCCACAGTGTACAGCCAAGACACTAGCCAATCAGGTGCAGCCTCACTTTGTATCCAAGCTGAAGTTGCGGTGGTACAATTCTTCGGGGCTGCTCAAGATAGATGGGAGTGAACAAGGAGGCAATTGATGAAGACGCAGGGCAATACCGTGTTGATTACCGGTGGGGCAACCGGAATTGGTTTCTCGC
>JBGOWL010000137.1:0-4973 GCA_041478585.1 Dehalococcoidia bacterium
CGGGCTTCTTTGGGTGATACGGGGGCGACAGCATGGATGGACTAGAGAATTACCTCCAACCAACCCGGCTCTGTGATTTTGATAAGGGCAAGGCTATAGCAGAGGTGGCTTTTCGGCTGGCTGAAGGTTGCACCGATCACCTGCAGAGATTCGATCGGATCTATCAGTTTGTAGGGGAACTGCCCTACGGACTTGAGGACTGGGACGTTAAGGCTTCAGAGACTCTCAGAAAAGGGTGGGGCATGTGCTGTGGCAAGACCAATCTTCTAGTGGCTATGTCACGGGTCCTGCTGGTCCCGGCGAGGTATAGGGTCTTCAAGATCAGGGCAGAGCGAAAACTGTTGGAACGGGTTGGCGAGGGGAACAATGGGTTGGCGGCGCAACTTGGTGATCTGCCGCCGGAGCAGGACCATGTGCAATGCGATGTCTATTTGAATGGCTGGGAGACCCATGATCCTTCGCGAGACTCTTCCTTTGAAAACGGCTTGAGGAGACTGGGTATTCCGCTGGAAAGAGACCCTGTCTGTGACACGGATGGCGTTGTTCATTTCACTATCCTGGCCTCCCTTGATGAGTGGGCCGGGGAGAGGCAAAGGAAGCACAGGTTTCAGGAGCAACGTGAAGCAGTGTTTGCCAGAGTGAACGGGCAAATAGACAGGATCAGGCAGATAGGCAGGCAACCGTAGGGGAAACGTGTTTGGATGACAAAGCCGGGTGTGTGATGTAAGATGCTGAGGGACAGCTAGAGAGACGTTATTTGCAGGCATTCCCGTTGTATGGTGTACCGGGAATACGGTGTTTGAGATGGACCTATTTGATCTGAATCGTGAACAACAGGCAAGCCGGGAGGCACCGCTGGCGGCGAGGATGCGCCCCAGGAGCTTCGATGAGTTTGTGGGGCAGGAGCACGTGGTTGGGAAAGAGCGGGTTTTGAGAAAGAGCATTGAGTCGGACCAACTGCCTTCCATGATCCTGTGGGGTCCGCCGGGGAGCGGCAAGACAACGCTGGCCTACATAATCGCGAACATAGCCAAGTCGCATTTCAGCCCTATCTCAGCCGTGAGTGCTGGAGTTGCAGACCTGCGCCGTGTTGTGGGGGAGGCGAAGGAAAGGCGAGGTCTGTACCAGAAGCGAACCATTCTGTTCATTGACGAGATTCACCGCTTCAACAAAGCCCAGCAGGATGCTGTTCTGCCTTATGTGGAGGATGGCACTATAACCCTTATCGGGGCCACCACTGAGAATCCATCTTTTGAGGTCATCGGGCCGTTGCTTTCGCGGTGTAGAGTATTCACTCTCGGTGCTTTGGCCGATGAGCAGGTGGAGATGATTGTGAAGCGGGCGCTGGAGGATGGGGAGAGGGGATTGGGGGATCTCAAGGTGGAAGTGGATGCCGGTGCTTTGAAACACCTGGTAGCCATGTCAAACGGGGACGGGCGGATAGCACTTAACGCGCTGGAGCTAGCCGCGCTGGCTACCCAGCCAGACGAAGAGGGCAAGAGGAAGATCGATCTGCCAACCATTGAGGATGCTCTGCAGCATCGGTCGTTGCTTTACGACAAGGCCGGGGAAGAACACTACAACCTGATTTCGGCTTTGCACAAGTCTCTCAGGGGTTCAGATCCAGATGCTGCCCTATACTGGCTGGGTCGGATGTTGGAAGCTGGAGAAGATCCCCTGTATATCGTCCGGCGGCTGATACGGTTCGCATCTGAGGATGTGGGCATGGCCGATCCTCAGGCATTGATAGTGTCTGTGGCCGCTCAGCAAGCCATCCACTTCGTTGGTATGCCCGAGTGTAATCTGGCCATTGCTGAAGCAGTGGTTTATCTGGCTACTGCGCCTAAGAGCAATTCATTGTATCGGGCCTACTCAGAGGTGCAACATGACATAAGGAAGACTGGCAACCAGCCGGTGCCTCTACATTTGCGAAACCCAGTGACTCCTCTGATGCGAGAGGTGGGATATGGCAAGGGATACAAATATGCTCATGAATATGAGGGGCATTTCGTAGAGCAACAGAACATGCCTGACAGTCTGCGGGATAGGCGCTACTATACTCCCAGTGACGAGGGCTACGAGAAGGAAGTTGGGGCACGACTTGAGGAATGGTGGAAAGAAAGAAAAGGTGACTGAAGAGCACATAGTCTTCTCCAGCTCTGGTCTGAAGCTTGAAGGGATCATACACCTGCCGAAATGTGATACCACCCTGCCTGCGGTGGTGATATGCCACCCGCATCCCCTGTATGGTGGTGACATGCACAACAACGTGGTGATGGCAATAAGTGCAGCCCTGGCGGAAATCCCCATGGCAGCCTTGCGGTTCAATTTCCGCGGCGTCGGCAGGAGTGAAGGTGAATACGATGAAGGCAACGGAGAGCAGGATGATGTAGTTGCAGCCCTTGCCTTTCTGGAGTCGTTGGGCAGTATCGATCGCAGTCGGATAGGCCTGGCGGGGTATTCGTTCGGGGCCAAGGCAGCCCTACCAGTCGCCTTGCGACAGCGGAATGTGCAGGCCGTAGCACTGGTGTCCCCGTTCCTGGCGGATGTGGAGTGGGAGCAACTGAAGAGCTACGCGACTCCGAAGCTGTTTTTGTGCGGCAGCGAGGATGACTTCATTGCTGCTAGGAAGGTGCAGCGTCTGGCAGCAGGGCTTCCGGGGATCAGTCGCTGCCAGATCATCGCTGGGGCTGATCATTTCTGGTGGGGCTACGAAGCAAAAGTTGCCGAGAAGGTGGCATCCTTTTTGAAGGTGGTCTTGCAGACGAAGTAGACCTGGTCCGTGACAAAGGAGATGGCAGAGAAAGAAGGAGCCGGATGGCAGGAAAGGTTGAAGAAAAGAGCTGGCATTATGAAATCCACTGACAGAGTACTGCAACGACTGTTTACACCAATAAAGGTGGGAAGACTTGAGCTGAAGAACAGGATAATCATGCCACCAATGATAGACAGATTGGCAGTGGATGGCATGGTGAGCGAGAAGGTGAAGGACTTCTATGCTGCTCGTGCCAGGGGTGGAGTTGCCTTGTTAGTCTTGACACCGGGGATTGTTGACATAAGCGTGGCGTCATCGATTCAACTGGGGATCTATGATGATCGGTTTGTGGCGCGGTTGAAGGAGCTAACCGATCTGATTCACTCCAGTGGTGCTTTGATGGGCATTCAGTTGATGCATCTGGGCAGGCAGGGCGAGGGAATCAGGGGCTACCGACCTGTAGCTCCTTCACCTATTCCTCTGTCGCCACAGGACGAAGTGCCCAGAGAATTGACTACGAGTGAAGTCGAGGATTTGGCAGAGAAGTTTGTTGAGGCGGCCCGAAGGGCCCGGGATGCTGGTTTTGATCTGGTGGAGCTTCATGGTTGCCATGGTTATTTGCTCAGTGGTTTTCTGTCGCCTCATACGAACAAGCGGAGTGATAAGTATGGCGGCAGTGTGGAGGGAAGAGCTCGATTTATGGTTGAGATCGTGCGCCTTATCAAGGAAAGGGTGGAGAAGGACTTCCCGGTCAGTTGCCGCATAAACGGCTCGGACTACACGCCCGGTGGGGTGACTCTGGATATGGCTCAGCGTACCGCTTGCTTGTTGGAGGAGGCAGGCGCTGATCTTATCAGTGTTTCTGGAGGAGCCTATGGTTCCTATCCTGTTATTGTGCCGCCTTACGACCAACCACGCGGCTGCAACGTACCTCTGGCGAAGGGTATAAAGGAGGTGGTCAAGGTTCCGGTGGCAGTGGCCGGGCGGCTTGATGATCCCTGGTTGGCTGATGAGGTGCTGCTGTCAGGGAAGGCTGATTTGATAGCTGTAGCCAGAGGCTTGTTGGCTGATCCTGGGCTGCCCAACAAGGCCTTGAGGGGAGATTTCAGGGAAATCAGGCCGTGCATTGCCTGTAATGTCTGCATCGATGGAAATGCAACCGAACCGATTACCTGTACGGTGAATCCCGAAGCAGGCAGGGAAAGGGAGATGGAGGTTGTGCCTGCTTCTCGACCGAAGAGAGTGCTGGTGATCGGTGGGGGATTAGCCGGCCTGGAGGCAGCCAGAGTGGCAGCCTTGAGGGGACATTGGATCAGCTTGTATGAGGAGGATGGGGAGATCGGTGGTCAGTGGATACTGGCTGCCAAGCCTCCACATAAGCAGGATCACATGAGGCTTACAGGTTATCTATCCTGGCAGCTTGAGAAACTGGGGATAGAGTGTAATCTGAGCAATAAAGCCAGCGTTGCCATGGTGGAGGGACTTAATCCTGATGTTGTGATTGTGGCTATTGGAGCAACGCCCCTGGTGCCGCCAATACCTGGTATCGATTGTCATGAGGTCGCTACTGCCTGGGATGTCCTTCAGGGGCATGCGGTTGGCCAGAGGGTGCTGGTGATCGGAGGCGGCATGACGGGGCTGGAAACGGCAGAGTTCCTGGCGCAGAGAGGCAGTGATGTGGTAGTTGTGGAGCAACTGAAGCGTGCCGGGGCTGACATGGGGGGAACGGTCAGGTGGCATCTGATGAACAGGATAAGAAAGCAGAGAATCCAGGTCCTCACATCTACACAAGTCAAGGAAATAAGGCCAGGCGGCGTGGCGGTAGTGGTACGTAATGACAGCGAGGAGACCTGGGGCTCTTTCGACACAATAGTGGTGGCTTGCGGGGCCAAGCCCCGAGACGGGCTTTCGACCGGGATTGGAGACAAAGTGGCAGAAGTGTATGTCATTGGTGATGCTGCAAGACCCCGCAGGGGGTTGGAGGCGATGCGTGAAGGTAGTGAAATCGGGCGGAAGATATGAACAGAATCGCCCGTTGCGGTATCTAGCTAGTCGTGTATTAAACATGGTATAATAATAGCGAGAATGCAGGAAAACCCTCCTCTCGAAGGCGAAAACAACTACACTGCTGAGGACATCCGTGTTCTGAAAGGGCTAGAGGCAGTTCGCCGACGGCCCGGCATGTATATTGGAAGCACAGATTCCCGCGGGCTTCATC
>JBGOWL010000267.1:0-2911 GCA_041478585.1 Dehalococcoidia bacterium
ATGCCAATGACCACATCGCCTTTGTCAAGCAGGCCGCGAAGCTGTCTGCTGAAGACCTCGTGATAGCCAGAGTCATTGGCTATGGCGGTCAGGGCGGCGCTATTAGCAGAAAGAGCTATGGCCGGGAGCGGTTCTCTGGTCAGGTAGAACTTCCCAGCCAACTCACAGGCGATATGTTCAGCATCAGCAGCGCTGCCACCATTGCCGAACAGGAGCACCTGGTTGCCTCGGCGGAAAGCTTTGGTCAGTTGGTCAGCTATCCCAATGATGGTATCCACCTGAGTGATGAGGGCTTTGTTGAGAGCGATGCTATCTTCAATCTGCTGCACAATAGCTGCTTTGTTTTCCAGATTATCACGCATCGTTGATCTCCCAGCTCTGCATGCCAAGGAGGTCAAAGGTGAAGTTGACAATTCTTCCCCCGGCTTTCTCCAGCTTCTCGGCGACACAATGCCATTTGTCAAATTCGCAGAGGAACAGGAGGTAGCCGCCGCCGCCTGCTCCCAGCAGCTTGCCTCCGATGGCCCCGTTTTGTCTAGCCAGTTCATAGAGCTCATCAATGTGCTGGTGTGTTATCTTGCTGGAGAACCTTTTCTTGCAGCACCAAGCTTGATGCAGAAGCAATCCGAATTCATTCAGCTTTCCCAGAAGGAGAGCGTTTTTCATGCTGAAGGCGAGCTCCTTGGTTTCCTGCAGAGCCTGGATGACTTCATGATTGCGGGCAACATAGGCGCTTATCTGATCATCAAGAATGCCAGCAGACAATCTGCTTCCTCCGGTATAGCAGAGCATCAAACGATACTCCAGTTCGTTCAGGGTGTTCTGGTTTATCTTGAGTGGGTTGACGACGGTCGTCTTGCCGAGGAATTCTATGAAATTGAAACCTCCAAAGGTGGCTGCATACTGGTCCTGCCTGCCTCCCTTTATCCCAGCTTCATCTCTCTCAACATGATAAGCCAGCTCGGCTATATCGTAGCCAGTGAGAGGCAGCTTGAGCCATTGCTTGAAGGCACCAACAATGGCTACGACCAGGGCAGAGGAGGTGCCCAGTCCTGTGCCAGGTGGGGAATCGCTGTGCAGGAAAAGGTCAAAGCCATCATGCACGTCCAGTCTGCGTATGGTCGCCTTGACCAGATCGAGCTGGCCATCGTATTTCAGTTCCCCATTGACGTTGAATTTGGCTGCAACGTCGTAGTCCATTGACTTGACGCTGATGGCCTTGTCGTTTCTGGTTGCCAGCGTGCAATAGGCGTATTTGTCAATAGTGCTGCTGAGGACTGCGCCGCCTTGTTCCTCGGGATACGGAGGGACATCGGTGCCGCCACCACCGAAGCTTATCCTTAGAGGTGCTTTACTTCTGATGATCATGATGACTGCTTCCGATTGTGGGTTGTATGGAATCAACTGGTGTTGATTCCATATCCTGCATCACCCATTGTACTGCCTCGTAGAGGTTGCTGGCTATATGGTTCGGCAGTTGAGGATGTGGTCTGCTTACTGCTCTGCCCGGATCTGTGGTCAACCAGACAGTTCGGCAGCCAGCGGCTTTGCCTGCTTCAGTGTCCTTGCTGTCGTCACCAACCATGTAGGATAGCCTTAGAGATATGCCCATGTCCTCGGCTGCTTGTAGAAGGAGCCCTGGTTTGGGCTTGCGGCATTCGCAGTTGTCATCAGGGTGATGAGGGCAGTAGTATATGGCATCCACAGATGTACCATGTTTCTGTAGCTCCTCTTTCATCTTCTGGTGAATGAGGGAGAGTGTTTCCTCTGTGAAATAGCCCCTTGCTATGCCTGACTGGTTGGTGATCACCACAACTTTGAATCCACGTTCATTCAGCAAGCGAATTGCCTGTGGTACACCAGGCAAAACCTCGAAATCCTCCACGCGGCGACAGTAATGAACATCCCTGGCAATGGTGCCATCCCTATCAAGGAATACAGCTCTCCTCAACACTCTGGTCTCTGTTCTAGGGCTCGTTTCTGAGGCAGGTGGTGACGATGTGTCCCAGCATGAGGTGTACGTCCTCGATCTGCCCTACGCGATTGTCAGGCACCATGATGCAGATGTCTACCAGGCCCTTCAGATGGCCACCGTCGCAGCCCGTAAGGGCGATGGTGGTGGCTCCGAGCGATTTGGCCGTCTTCAGAGCCTTTATCACGTTGGGCGATTTGCCGCTACTGCTTATCCCCATGGCCACATCTCCGGGATCTGCCTGGTGCTGGAGTTGCTGGGAGAAGACATCGTCATAGGAGACATCGTTTGCCCAGGCCGTAATGAGAGGCAGGTTGTCGGTGAGGGCAATGGCTCGCAGTCGCGGCTTACCCGAAGAGATGGTGCCTTTGGAGAAGTCCACAGCGAGATGGGAAGCGGTGGCAGCGCTACCCCCGTTGCCGAAAAGGAAAACCTGCTTTCTCTGCACACGCGCTGCTTGCAGCACACGCACCATGTTCACTATGTCTTCTACGGGCAAGCTGAGAAGAGTCTGGCGCATCTCGGCGAGGTAGGCTTCTATGATCTGGCTGTTCTGGCTCATCAGACCTAGCTTGTTGGATCCACATGAGTTAGCGCGCATAGCCAGAACAAGAATACTTTCGGAGAGTTCGATTTGTCAATGCGGATATGAAAGGCTTAATCACCAGGCATGTCAAGCTTCGATAATGGCCACAATCAGTGGTGGAAGGACAAACATGATGAAGAGAGGGATGAAGCCGGTTACGACGGCCTTGAGCGGGGTGAGGTGGTAGTTCTGGCGTATGGCGATGATATATAGAAGCAGTACCCAGAGGGTGAGGATGGACGAGCCCACAATATAGAGAATGTGCCCACTAGATGAGTCGAGCAGAGCACGGAGAAGGGCCAGGGGAGCTACGAAGAACGCCGGCAGCCAGACGAAGCATAGCCCGCAGAGCA
>JBGOWL010000042.1:0-8566 GCA_041478585.1 Dehalococcoidia bacterium
ATAGCAGTGCCGCCTCTGCCAAGGTATTCACCGGTGTTCCTAGCCTTTCCACTGTGATCCCGGCGGACCCCCCTCCCCCCAGTAGAACGGCCTGGCGTAGGCCACCATCATGTCAACTACCTCGTCGTCGAAGGTATAGCCGCAGCGCTGGCCGCCGTCTATATTCAGGGTCTGGGCAGTGACCCAGGCTGAGGCATCCGAGGCAAGGTACACAGCAGCGGTAGCCACATCCTCGGCGGTGCCGAGCCGTTTAATGCAAAGGGCAGCCGTGTTCACTTCCTCTGGCATCATGCTGAAGAAGTCCTTGGTCCTCTCGTGAATCACAGGGCCCGGGGCAATGCAGTTCACTCGGATGTTGTAGGAAGCCCACTCCCACGCCAGGGCTCGGGTAAGCGATATGATGCCCGCCTTGGCAGCAGAGTAGGAGACGTGCTTGGCCACCCCCACAGAAGCCTGAGAGGAAATATTGATAATGTTGCCCCTCTTTTGCTCCACCATCACCCTGGCTACAGCCTTGCTCAACAACAAAACGCTGCTCAGGTTCAGACGGATGAATCCCTCCCACTCCCCCTCGGTGAGGTCCAGAGTCTTGATGAAATAAGCCCCTCCAGAGTTATTGACCAGGATATCTATCCGCCCGAATTCCTTCATAGTTTTGCTCACCAGATTGTCTATCTGGTTCGTCTTAGTCACATCCGTGGGAACGACCAGCGCCTTTCGCTTCCGAGCCCGGACCTCCTTCGCCGTGGCCTCCAGCGCCTCTGCGCCTCGCGCTGCACAGACCACATGGGCACCAACCTCGGCAAAGGCCAGAGACATTCCCCGGCCCAGGCCTGTCCCTGCTCCAGTGACTATGGCCACCCTGTCCGTTAGTTTGAACTTATCTAAGATCATGACCCTCCTTTCTCTCTAGCCATATATTTGGATTGCTGTCATCCCATGGAAGCCAACGTAATATCGTCACCTGGATATTCGCACAGCTCGATCATCACCCCGAAGGTCTTGGCACTGTCAAAGGCCGCCTCCTTTAGCTTCCCTACCTGCATGCTGGCCAGCACCTTGATCCCCTTCGATTCCATTTCAGCAGTCGCTTTTTCAATGTTTGGCACCTTTAAGGAGATACAGATACCCCCCTCCTCCCAGGAGCCTGATGTTTCCAATGCTTTGGCAGTTATGCCGTCTGGATCAGTGGGCTGGATGAACTCCAGGTGCAGTGGGTTAAGAGCGACTCGGGCACCGAATTCAGGAACTTCGACAACGGGGTAGAAATCCTTTCCCAGCAGCGGTCCGAAGAGCCCAACAGCCTTGTCTACGTTTTTCACGTAGACGTGAACGTGATCAATCCTCTCTACTTTCATTCTGTGGTTAACTCCTTTCAATCCTCAGTAGCTACCTTAGCTGGACTTGGAAATGCGGTTCTGCAACGCTGGATTTTCCATTGGAGCAATTGACGAAAGTATGACCTGCTCGATCGCGCCGTACTGACGGTTTTCGATGGCCTGCATTCTATCATTCGAGCAGTGATTTGTCAATAGACAAGGGCAGATTTGTGTAGTAATATACCAGGTGGCCCCGCATATGCTTATAATTATTAACTAATGCGTGGGACTTCATGTTAGGTTTCACCAACAAGCCATTGACAAATTACAACTGGAAATCTAAGCTATGATATGCAATGCGGACACACACATGGTAAATGCCTTCCGCTTGTCGAGTAGAGACTCCCAATCAGCGATGTTGACAGCACTGCGGGGGATTGTGACGGGGCCTGAGCTATGGTAAAAATGGACGTCGATTTGGATAGCCTTGATCTGAGGATTCTGGAGGAGATACGGTCTAACGGGAGGCTGCCTGCATCTCATCTCGCCAGACAACTTGGAATAAGTGAGACCTATGCCTGCAAGAGATTGCGGGGACTTTTGGATCGAAAGATCACCAGGATCACAGCCTTTACCAACCCACTGGCTTTGGGATACCGCGTTGTCACGGTGACGGGTATCCAAGTATCACCGGCAGAGTTGCGTGCAGTTGCTGACAGGCTCCGCGCTCTCCCGAATGTGAAACTGGTGACCATAGCCGCCGGCTGGCAAGATATCATTATCTGGAGCATGTTTGGCAATGCGTCGGAGCTCTCCACCTTCTTGGCGAGGGAATTGGGCAATATCCCCGGCATCCAATCTGCCGAAACAATGATGGTAATGAAGTGGCGCGTCTGTTTGTCACCTCCACATTCCCACAACTGGAGAACCCTGTCTTTCTCAGACGCGCCCTCCTCTGATCTGGAGCCCTGGCGTAATCGGCAAGAACTGAAGGCTCCTTTGGCTCAGCAAAGAGATCAAGACTCAGGTCTCGGCATTGACCGGCTTGATTTGATGATTCTTCAGGAGATAGAGCAGGACGGACGCCAGACGGTGTCGCATTTAGCCAAGAAGCTTGGCATCAGCTGGGCCAATGCATCTGCCAGACTGCAGAGGCTTCTGGATAAGCAGGTTACACGGGTTGTCGCCTATACCAGCCCACTCCACCTTGGGTATCGCACCTTCGGCATGATAGGTATCAAAGTCTCACCAAAGAATATCGATGCAGTCATGGACAAGGTTCAGGCTCTGCCCAATGTATGGTCCGTAGTCCAAATGGTCGGTCGCTATGACGTCATTGTCGAGACGATGTTTCCAGGCCCGATAGGCCTATCTGACTTCTTAGCGGGGGAACTGGGCCCCATCGCAGGCGTCCTGTCTATGGAAACCATGGTCGCCCTTGACTATAGGAAAATGTCTTTTGGATATCTGGCATCATCGCATCTGCAGCGCATTGAGCAGTAGTAGAAGAGCTGTAGTGCTGGAAGCAGGTCAAAGCCTATCCAAGGAAATAAGCAGGGAGGCTTTTAAATGTCAGTGCAAGAGTACCAATGCAATAAGTGCAAGAACAATTTCGCGGCTCAGGACAGCTACGAGGCAGAAACTGAGCCGACCGTAAGATGCCCTGTGTGCGGAAGCACTGATGTGGAGAGTCTGGGTCCCCATGCTGGCATTACTGGCTTCCTTCGCCCCAGAACGCACTTCATCTGAAACTCGGTCTCCAGAGACCGTGAGTCTCGTTAGTTCGGTCGGTGAAAGAGTGTAGGGTGGGAAGGTGGATTAGCGGAGAATGCCAGCTGCTTCATATCAGGGATTGTCATGGTTCCAAAGGAAACGTCACCAAGACAGGGGCAAAAGTTGTCACCACACGGAGACTGTCACGAATTTCATCGGATTTCGACATATGGCTTACCACGGCGTTTACCCTATGGTTGGGCCTATCGTTTTCATATATGGTTTACCTGGCCATAACGCCAAACTACACCCCAAATCACGGCTGTCAGAGGGTAGGGACCCTCTCCCAGTAGCTATGAAAAGGACAGTAACCCCATATCAGACATCAAGAATCGAATATCAAATGCTATGCAAAAAATCTATACTGATTTTCACACTGCTATGCGTTACAGAAGTTGGGTGGATGATTAATGAAGCTGACCTGAGACCTGCCCTTGCTGGTGAGCGGCAACGGCTGTCCTTTACGGCGCTTCCTTTACCACAAAGGTCAGAGGCATCGGCGAGAAGATGCGTCGCTATGGAGGCTGTCCCGAAGCGGCCCGCCTTATCGAGGAATTCACTGCCCGAGCCTGACCGGACCCAGCAGGCCGTGGTCGCAATAGCGCATTGGGGTGGCCCTGCCAGCCGCCGTGTCTGACATGAAGCAAAAGACTGTGCTATATCTCACACAAAATATAGAAAGGGGGTCATATGAGACTCTGCATGGTTCAGATCCTTGATCTGCCGGAAGAATTCCTCAATCCCATGTTCAGTATGATGAAGCCCAGCTTCGACAAGGTTCTGCGACCGGACACTGAAGTGGTGCTGAAGCCGGCCAAGGGCGGGCACCCGGCTGATCATCTCGAAGATCTGGACAATCCCTATTTCGATTTCCTGAACAAAAGGCCTGTCATAGAGGCGCTCCTGGAAGCGGAGAAGGAAGGCTTTGATGGGGCGTGGGTGAACTGCTTTGGAGACCCTGGGATTAAGGAAGCCAGGTCCGTTGTCGGCATACCGGTTTTCGGGGCCTGCGAGTCAACCCTGCACTTCGCCTGCCAGATAGGCCGCAAGTTTGCCGTAATCACCGCCAACATGCCAGGGCAGGTGGCCTTGATGGAGGATCAGGTCAGGCAGCATGGCTTGCAGGACCGCCTGATCACCAACGGTGTGAGGACAGATAAAACTCCCTTTGAGGAGGCCTTGACAAAAGGCATGCAGGATCCCAAGATTATTGCCGCCAGTATCGAAGAGGTGGCCAGAGGTTGTGTCGCCGATGGTGCTGATGTGGTAATAATTAGCTGTTGTGGACTGGGGCCACTTTGCACCCTGGCTGGCTTCAACAAGATCACTGTCGGGGGCGGCCAGGAGGTGCCAGTTCTGAACGCTGTCACCATAGTCGCCAAGACCACCGAGATGGCTGTTGACATCAAAAAGGGAACAGGTCTGCCCATTCCCAGCCGGATCAGGGGTCAGGCCCTGCCATCAAAAGGGGATTTGGCCAGGGTGAGAACCGTCTACGGACTGCCGGCTTAGTCTGGAGCCGCAGGCACCCGGTGCAGTTGGGGCAGCAGCGGCCGACGAAGGGGTTACCCTGAGCGCGCCAGAAGATTGGCCAAGTGCTGGCCCCAATGCTCGGGGCCTCAAGTGAGAGCAGCCTAAGCGCTGAGACAAATCTAGGAGGTGAAGAGTGAGTTCGCTGTTTTCCCTGGAAGACAAGGTGGCCATCGTCACCGGGGGCGGCCGGTGGACGGGGAGAACCATCGCCTTGGAGATGGCAAAGGCCGGGGCTGACGTGGTGGTCTGCGCCCGGACTGTCGAAGGGATCGAAGAAGCGGCAGCAGAGATTCGCGGTCTGGGCAGACGGTCTCTAGCTGTGCAGACCGATGTTCGGGTCAAGAAGCAGGTAGACAACCTGGTGAAAAGGACCTTGGCGGAGTTCGGACGGGTTGATATCCTGGTGAATAACGCTGGGGGCGGCTCCATGGAGAAAGCCCTGGAGTTGAATGAGAGAGGCTGGGACCTGATGGTTCGCGAGAATCTGAAGCCCGTCTTTCTCTGTAGCAAGGCAGTGGTGGGCAGTATGATCAAACAGGGGGGTGGGTGCATTGTCAATATCGCCTCCTGCGAGGGTGTTCGGGCCGCCCCTTGCAACCCCGCCTACGGCGCGGCCAAAGCCGGAGTAATGAATCTCACCATGACCCTGGCAGTCGATTGGGCTCCCTACAATATTCGAGTCAACGCCGTGGCTCCAGGATTCATTGCCATCCCGGGTTTGCAAGAGTTTCTTCCCTTCTACCCTCACCTTGTGAACATATACAATAAGGTTCCCTTGAAGCGAGCCGCGAAGTTTGAAGAAATAGCCGGACCGGTGATTTTCCTCGCTTCTGCTGCCGCGGGTTACACTACTGGCATAACAATTATCGTTGACGGCGGGATGACTAGCTCCACAGGCTAGCCTCAGCCGGAAATTTGTACCAGTGAACGAGACAGGCATTCGGCCTCCAGAAGGCGAGGTGGAATTACGCTGTCGCTCTGAGGGGAGCAGGAATGTCAACCGAATCTGGCATTCCTGACTTTCGGGGGCCTGACGGCATTTGGATGTAGATTGTCAGCGTAAATGGGACACTTTTGAGACATAAGATAGTGGACATTTGAGGCTTGCTCCTGCTCCTCTGGAGGAAGTAGAGTAGCGAATAAGGAAAGGAGCAAAGAAGGCGTTGCAAGAATCGCCCCAGCGGCAAGCTCCTGCACCAGGGTTGAGAAAGCTTTGGGATGGTTCGCCCGCCAGATTCGCTCCTGGGCATCATTCTGCTTCAGACTCAGCACCCTATCCGCGCTGACTCGCTGTTGCCAGGGGCACCGAAAAGCTGAAGGTACTTCCTTTGCCTGGCTGGCTTCTCACCCATATCTGCCCTCCGTGGAGTTCCACCAGCGTCTTGCACAAGGCCAGCCCCAGCCCCAATCCGCTGAAGCGCTGCCCATCCCCTTCCCCCCGGTAATAGGCAGTGAACAGCCGCTGCTGCTCTGCCTCGCTTATCCCAGGACCCGTATCTTCTACCTTCACAGAAAACTCCACTGGATACCCGCCAGCTTGCTGGCGGGAGGAAAGTGGCTCCCCATGTGGGGAGGGTGGTGGAGGGTTTGCCTAAGTACTTGGATAGGTGGTAGAAAGATGGCGTGGGAACAAGAAGGACGAAACACTCGGTATATGATCTGAAGTATCACTTGGTTTGGATACCTAAGTACAGGAAAGAGGTATTGGGTGGGGAGGTGTCGCGCTACTTGAAGGAAGTATTTGAGCGGATTGCGGGGGAGTATGAGTTCTGGATAGATACGATGGAAGTTATGGAAGATCACGTACATATTTTTCTGGAGGCACCACCGAGGTATTCTCCGGCGTAGGTGGTGCAGATACTGAAGAGTGTATCTGCCCGTGAAGTATTTAGGAAGTTTCCGAAGTTGAGAAAGCAACTGTGGGCGGGAGAGTTTTGGAGTGATGAATATTTTGTAAGGAGTGTAGGAGACAAAGTAACCTCTGACATAATCCGGCGATATATTGAATACCAGGCTCATGAGGAAACCTCCTCAGTATAACTACGCATGTTCGAGACTCCCATAAGATGCCCCCCAGCTTGCTGGGGGGCTATTCACCCTGTATCGCTACTTAGTGCAAAGGCAAGGGTCCCCACCGTTCCCTTGTCAGCGTTGACATTCGCAGAGTTTATCATCGCGTTACCCCCCGATAAGGGAGCTGTCGACGGTCTACAATTAGGTCAGTAGGCAACAGGTCAGGGAAAATGTCAGTTGATGAAAGGACTGACATTGACTACGAGAGAGCAGACAAGGTTGTGCATCATGAATGCGGTGTTGGAACGGCGGTGGAGCGTCAGGGAGGCGGCACAGCTTCTTGGGGTGAGTGAGCGCCACACGTGGCGAATGCTGGCGGCGTATAGAGAGGGAGGCGCTGCTGTTCTTGCCCACGGGAACCGTGACCGCTTGCCACCCAATGCTACCTCTGCGACGGTGCAGGCAAAGGTCATCGCCTTGGCCCGCGAGCGCTACCAAGGAGTGAACCACACCCACTTGACGGAGCTTCTGGCGCAGCGGGACAGAGTGGTGCTGTCCCGTTCCACGGTACGGCGCCTCTTGGTGGGCGCCGGGATGCCCAGCCCCCGGCACCGTCGGCCTCCTCGCCATCGCTGCCGGCGCGAGCGTATGCCCCAGGAAGGGATGCTGGTGCAGGTGGACGGCAGCCCCCACCGTTGGCTGGAAGAGCGAGGACCTTGGCTAACCTTGCTCCTGGCCGTGGACGACGCCACCGGCAACGTCCCCTACGCCCTGTTTCGGGAGCAGGAGGACACAGTGGGCTATTTCCGCTTGATGACGGGCATCATCCAGCGGCGGGGCATTCCGTTGGCGCTATACAGCGACCGCCATGTCGTCTTCCGCCACCCGAGTCCCACGGATAAGACCGTGGAAGCGCCCCTCGCCAATAAAGGCAAGCTGACACAGTTTGGCCGCGCCATGCGGGAACTCGGCGTGACCCATGTGTTCGCCCACAGCCCGGAAGCCAAAGGGCGGGTGGAGCGCGCCAACGGCACGTTCCAGGACCGGCTGGTGGCGGAGCTGCGCCTGGCCGGTGCCAGCACTATGGAAGAGGCGAACAGCGTCCTCGAAGCCTTCCTACCTCGCTTCAACGAGCGCTTTGGCGTTCCGTCGGC
Source organism: Dehalococcoidia bacterium (assembly GCA_041478585.1). GTDB lineage: Bacteria > Chloroflexota > Dehalococcoidia > UBA2247 > RBG-13-53-26 > RBG-13-53-26. The sequence goes on from JBGOWL010000042.1 coordinate 7,793, forward strand.
CCTACCGGAACTGGCCTACCGGGAGGTGCCCGAGGGGATGGACATAGATGGCGTGCTTTGCCTCAAGGAGCAGCGGAAAGTGGCAAAGGATAACACAGTGCAGTACCGCGGGCGCACCCTGCAGCTGTTCCCTGGCAGTGACCGGCCCAGCTACGCTGGGGTTCATGTTGAGGTGCAGGAGCGCCTGGACGGACGTCTAATGGTAAACTGCTGTGGGAAGCTCCTCACACCTGGGGAAGCACCTCTTCTCGCTGCCAGACTCCGAGCCCTCGCCGACACACCTCCTGTAGATGGGCATCTGGGGATGCAGGCGGACATGGATGTGCCTGCTATGGTGGCTGAAGAGCACACAGAGGCCGATAACCACCGCATGTGTCCGGGGTGGGATGGGGACTGGTATCGAGACGAATCGAAGAAATGCCTCCATGGGAAGCTGGTGCGGGCAGGAATGGAGCGGGCCCGGCTTGAGGGCAAACACATTGGGCGTCCCAAGGTGACCGAACGGGAAGGGTTCATGCAGAGATTCAAAGCAACAGTGGAGCATATTCGACCGGGAGGACTCTCCCGTCGGCAGGCCGCCAGGGAGTTGGGTATCGGCTACGCGACGCTCAAGCGCCTGCTGGATACCAGTTTGCAGCTGCCGGACAAGGGACCAGACACATCGCCACCGCCTGCAGTCGCAGAGTGCCGCAGCGATGAGGAAGTGTGCATTGGGGCGCTCCACTGACAGAATCGGTGAACAATCAACCCTGACATTTTCCCTGGACAACGACA
>JBGOWL010000121.1:0-5498 GCA_041478585.1 Dehalococcoidia bacterium
ACCCCTGGGCCAACGAGAGCTTCATGACCGTCATCGGCTTTGACAGCACTGATCAGATCATAGCCCACTGGAACCACGTGATGAAGGGCAAGCTGGACAAGCACTTCGGCGGGCATGTTACCTGCGAGAGCTTCTGGGACCCGCACCTGGTACGGAAGCCCGGAGACCATATCTCCTTCTTCCAGATACACGCCCCTTATGATATAGAGGGCGGCTGGGAGAAGAAGAACAAGGAGTTTGAAGCAGCCGTACTGGAGAAGTGGCATAAGGCAGCTCCGAACATGAAGAAGGACAACATCGTCCTGACTCTCGGCGAGACTCCTGAGGACATCGAGATCCGCTTCCCGAACATGCGCCGCGGCGGCATCAAGCACGGCGACTACACCCCGATGCAGATCGGCTTCAACCGCCCCAATATAGAATGCTCCACCTCCAAGACGCCTATCGACGGCCTCTACCTGTGTGGCGCCTCCACCTACCCCGGTGGCATGGTCACCGGCGGGCCTGGGTATGTGGCTGCTAACAAGGTAGCCGAGGATATGGGCCTGAAGAAATGGTGGAAGCCGACCAAGCTGATGGAGAAGTACATCAAGACGTATATGTAGTGACCGCTATGTAATCCATACTCTCATTTCACTCGGTCTTTGTGTCGGTGGGTCCCAGGGTGGACAGAAATGTCCACCCTTTCGTTTTCACCGCTTTTGAAAACCCCAACAACCAGCCACTTTTCGCACTGTGCAAGTTCTGCCTGACAGGCCTGACCCTCGAAGAGTATCTTGCATGTCCAGACCGTGGGTCGTATGGCGATAGTCCCGATCCGTGCCAGCGTGTCGTGGCCATATCAGGCCAGCGCTGGAAAGCACTGAGAGACATGGATCCGTCCATCCGAGAAGCCTTCAGGGCTTGGCTCTCCAAATTCAAGCCTCAGGAAGATCGACCACAGCGATGATCTTGTCACTCGGCAAGGTTGGTGATGTGCCAAGCCAGCGGTCAGCCACACCAAGGGAGACAGTGGACAGCCGTGACAGGGATAACCTGAGGACAGTCTGAAGTTCTACGAGGCGCTGTTGGAGCTGGAGTTACAATACGCAGAACCTTCAGCGTTGCCTTCAGTCTAGTGTAAGGGCACAATGGCAGGCCATACTGGCCATACAGTGTGAGGGGCAAATAGTTCACACCACCTTCCGGTGGCGCCTCGAAGAGATGAAACAAGGGGCACGTTGGTTACGTCCACAGGGGAGACTCAAGAGTTAGGAAAACCGGCTATCCCTCTAACATCAGGCCTTGCTGTGAAGAGCATCCAATGTGAGTAGGGTGCCTCATTGAGGTTCAGGGAGTCTGATCTGCGAACCTGAAGGACCCTTTGTTGAACACTGCCACGCAGGCATCCACGACACCAGCGTCGTACAGCTTGCCTCTGTTGCCAACGATCTCTTCCAGAGCCTTGTCTAGACCAAGCGCCGGTCGATATGGCTGCTGAGAGGACATGGCCTCAACAACATCGGTCACAGCCAGAATCCGCGCTTCCAGGGTAGTCTGGTCGCCCTTTAGCCCTGAGGGATACCCTGACCCGTCCATCCTTTCGTGATGCTGCGCCACAATGTCCGCTATAGGCAATGGGAACTGCATGTCCTTCAGTATGTCATAACCAGCCCGGGGATGTGCCTTTATTGTGTCGAATTCCGCCTCTGTCAGCCGGCCGGGCTTGTTCAGTATCTCACTTGGGATGAGCATCTTGCCTAGATCATGAAGCATACCACTTGTGCGCACCGTCCGGCTCTGTTCGCTCGATAGGCCCAGTTCCACTGCTATGGCATGGGCAAGATCGGTCACCCGTCGCTGGTGACTAGCCACGTGACGATCTTTTGCCTCCACCCTCAGGGCCATGGCCTGAATCACCTCGTCCAGGGCATCCTTCACTAGGCTTGGCGACCTGGGCCGAGGCAGAACAAGAAAGCAACAGGCAGCAACGCCCAACACCAGCCCGGCGACAAGTAGACCCAGTCCCAGAGTCCACAACAAACCAAAGTCGAGGTAGCTCCTACCGTCCGCTGGAGCGCCCAGTGTGCTGAATACTTTGACTGCCAACAGAAGCAAGCCAGCAATCACGCAAGCGAGAGACACTAAGCCGACGCCGCTTACTAGGGTCATGATCCACTGAGACCTCTCTTGATGGGGGGCAATCCCGGCACGCATACTCATGGCATCCTCCTATTGCTATATTGTACGCTTATATCGTAATTCATCAAAAGCGCTTAACAGTGTTTTGTGTGAAGAAACATCACAACAGTGCCTGGCTCCGCCCCATTGAGCGAACTGTGCCTCAGGTTCCCATGCTGCCTGACGCTAGCCACCGATCCTGTTGTCTTCCCTCCATAGACGCCTAAGGAAGGAAGGGGCCCACCAGTTCCATTTGCCCATGATCCGCATGAGGGCTGGCGCCAAAAGGAGCCTGATGATTGTCGCATCCAGCAGGACAGAAAGTGCGATGCCCATCCCCACAATCTTCGAAAGGACAATGTCGCCGAGCACGAAGGCTCCGAAGACTGCAACCATAACCAGAGCGGCGCTGGTAATCACCTTCCCTGTCCGTGCCAAGCCCAAAGCCACGCTGGCTACATTGTCTCGTGTCTCCAACCATGTCTCCCTCACCCTCGCCAACAGGAACACTTCATAGTCCATGCTCAAGCCAAAGACAACACCATAGACGATGACGATCGCCATAAACACGGTAGTGCCATCGGCAGTGAAGTCGAGTACATTGCTGAAGTGTCCATCCTGGAATATGAACACGAGGATGCCGTACGTCGCTGCAACGCTAGCCAGGTTGAGAAGGATAGCCTTGAGTGGCAGAATAGCTGATCTAAGCAGCCAGGTTAGCGCCAGGTAGGTCGTTACTGCAATGAAGATAAGTACCCAGACGAACTGGCGATACATCTCATTCACCATATCTTTGGTAAGAGCGGTAGGGCCAGTGACGTGAATTTGGAAGCCACCCATCTCGATGTTCTCAATGTAGGTCACCAAGCCTGTTGCCTCTGGACCCATGGGATCTTGGCGGGGATACACCAGTACCAAGGTTGTGTGCTCCGATGTCAATTTGGCCATGACGGTCTTTATCGCATCCCGTGACTGAGGGTCGGGTATTGCGTCTGGGTAGGAATACATGATCTCATACTGATCTCTCGTTATCGTTGGATCGAGGTTGACGATGCTTTGGACGTGGCTGACCTCTTCATTCGCAGCGATCCTGCGGGTGTACTCGTACAGGCGGTAGATGTTGTCCCAATCGGTGATACTACTGTTGGCAGTCACACAGACCATTATCGGTGCTATCTCGCCAGCCCCAAATCCCTCCGTGAGCATGTCGTAGCCCTGCCGTGCCTCGACATTTGGGGGTACCTGCATATACGAAACATTGCTGGGATTGATGTGCGCTACAGGCGAAATGAGAAGTCCCAGCGTTGGGAGAACAACGCACAGCACCACTATCGGGTGTCTCATCTCCCAACGGGCCAGCCGTTGCCAGAATGTGCCTCTCTCATCGGCAAGGCGGAACAGTGTCAAGCGATTCACATTCGGACCGAGAACAGACAGAAGAGCCGGAAGGAGGGTCAGACCAGCTGTCAGGGCCAGCAAGACGACTGCCATACCGCCAATCCCACAAGACCGTATGCCGGCATTCTGGAATGAGACCAGGCCAGCCAACCCGATAGCGCACGTGGTCGCCGAGTAGAATATCGCCTCACCCGCAGTGGTGATAGTGATGAGTACGCTTTCTTCTGTTCCTCTTCCCCGGTGTAGCTCCTCACGGAACCTGCTGACCATGATCAGGGAATAGTCAACTCCAGTGGCAAGGCCAAGGCCAACGACGACAGTAATACTACTAGTCGTCATGTTCACAAAATGAGATATGAGGAAGACCAAGCCCATGGTCAAGGCAATGCTGGCTCCACCCATGGCCAGAGGCAGCCCTGCAGCCACCAGACTGCCAAACACAATGAGAAGCACTATGACCACCAGCGGAACAGAATAGGTTGCCACCTTGTCCATCACACTCTCTGTCGCCTGTTCGGAATCCAACCTAAAGGGCGCATCTCCCGTAACCACCTGTGTGAGATGTGGCTGGGACACCAGTCCTTGCCTGACACAGGGCACCAATCCGCATGCATCGTACTGATCTCCATTCACACCGATCGCAGCATAGGTGGTATGGCCATCGCGGGATATCAGGTTGGGGTCACCGGTGCTGCGGTAGGTAATCGGCGGGTCGAGTTCCGACAGATCATTGAGCCCGCACAGAGCAGCGTCCATCTCATCCATGAAACAAGGATCATCTGCTCGTAGCGTATCGCTATGAAACACCACGACCAGTGTGTTGGCCCTGATGCCCAGCTCTTGCTCCAGGATTCTGCAGCCTTCGGCCGCCTCACCGCGGCCGGTGAAGACTGCGCCCGCAGACAGTCGGCTCCACGCCTTCGGTGCTAGCACCGCACTGAGGATAATGATCGTCAGCCAGATGAGGATGACCGCCCATCGATGTCTGAAAACGAAGTGGCCCAGTCGCTTAAACATGTCTGAATTCAGCTAGCCATCGAGATCTCATCTAGAAATCAGAACCTTGAATACCTGAAATGACGATAATGGACCAGACAGAGGCTAATTCTAGTCTCCCCCCCCAGCTTTTGCGGTCGGATGAAGTCAGATTGCCCGTAGTGACAGCACATCCTACCACTCTCGTGACGGTCTGGATGTGTTGTTGTCTGCACTCAACTGGCCGAGAAGGAATCTCCTAGGATGTGCGCATGTTTGTCATCCAGGAGACACCAATAAATCTGCTGATCCGACTACTACCGGAGATAATTATTCCGACTCCATCTATGTCTGTCAAAGAGGCAGCACGTCTGGCGGACCGGGTTGGGTGTTACATTTTCGTTACATTTGCTTTTCATAACGAACACCCCCCTCGTATGCACTCTTGAGCCGATTGTCTGAAAGGAGGCTTTGTCAGGAGTGGGGTCAACTGCTGAAAGGGCAGCAACCCATGCATTGGGCCATAAGGTGGGGTTGCGAAATACTTAGTGGGGCTTTCCTGAGCTGGTGCTCAGCTGCAGGTTTGAAGAGATTCAATATAGGTAATCAGCCGAACGGGTGCGTCGCCTGCCTATGGCAACTGGCTGAGCGGGTGCTTCTGCCCTGACTATCTCGGGGCTTGCGGACTTGAGGCTGGCGTTACTGGTGGCGAGATCGATGGATTGGCCATTGTCACTGGTCGCAGATCCCCACCATCCGCCGTCACTTCCGCCTGGGTCCTGCACAATTAGGAAGGGGGATTGCTGCGCCCGACCCAAACACTTCACTTCTTCGTTACCGTGAATATAGCCACCATCGCTCCTATGCCTACCAGAAAACCTAAACCCGCCGAGTACAATTCTGCCATCGTCCAGCCTCCCAGAAAAAGATTCCAGTATATTGTTGTTTTGCGGCTGCTCAAGCTG
>JBGOWL010000271.1:0-2853 GCA_041478585.1 Dehalococcoidia bacterium
ATTGGCAAACCTGGAGGAAGGCCTGAAGCAGGCGGTCGAACTCCTTCAACCTGGCGGCAGACTGGTTGTGATTAGCTATCATTCTCTGGAAGATCGCATGGTCAAACAATTCATGCAACGGGAGTCAAAGGGTTGCCTTTGCCCTCCGGATGTGCCCCTGTGCGGCTGCGGGCACACACCAGTCCTGAAGATTATCAGTCAAAAGGCCATTATGGCATCGCCAGCAGAAATAGAGGCCAACCCGCGCAGTCGCAGCGCCAAACTGAGGGCAGCAGAACGTTTATAGCCGGAAGCTAAGAGGCAGAGCCTTCAGAACACTTCGGGCAATCGGAGGCATGGACGATAGTAACGACAGTCGCCATTCTTACCCACCAATCAGATCGCCCGCCCCTGGCCCCGACTATCAAGAAATCAGGACCAACCTCCTTGACTATCCCGCCGGAGATGCTTCCAGCTTCACCGTCAAGCTGAGTACTCACTGAAACCTCGTGACCGATGAGATCCATCAGGCGCTCGTGTAGTTGCATACTGCCTCCCCAAGTCTGCCACTTACGTCTCAGCCGTAGCGGCCATATTCTTCGGAATCAGGGGGGGCCCTCAAGCTCTACGAAACCCACTGTAGGGGAATGGGCCCGCCCGGATCCGAACCAGAGACCAACCGGTTGTGGGTCGAAGCCCGACACGCCGGGATTGCTCAACACCCAATCGGCAGTAGGATACCCCAAACCACAAGGCTTGGCAACCACCATGCGTCAAGTGTTAAGCAAAACACACCATCGCACTGGCAAACCTCATTGACCATCAAGGATTCGGGGAGGTAGGAATCACTGGAGACGGTGCAGAGGTATGCACGGTCAGTCAAGTTCAAGCACAGCCTGAAATTCTACAAGGCGCCATCGGGACTAGACTTTGGACAAGTCTTCGAGCCGCGGGCTGATCCACATTTGCATTCTCAGGTGTTTGATGCCAGCCTCCCAGAAAGGGTTGCCGACTTCTTCAAAGCCGCATGATCTGTAGAAAGGAACGACATCGTGCTGGGCATGCAGAATCACATATTTCGTTTGCCTATTCTTGAGTTCCCCAATCAAGAAGGAGATGACTCCTCTGCCGATTCCCTTCCGCCGGAAGGGTTTCAAGATTGCCATTCTCTCTATCTTGGCTTGACCATCAGCCAGGAAGCGAACCCGAGCAGTGCCGATGACACTGTCCCCATTCTTGACTGCCATATGTATCGCTTCCTCGTCCAGGCCATCGAACTCCAGTTGCCCCGAGATACCTTGTTCTTCAACAAACACCTGTCTGCGTACATCAAAAGCAGCTTTCTGGTCAGCCTCTTCCGCCACCAGCCCATAAATGAGTGTGTCCACAGTCACCTCACAAAGCAGTGCAATGTCCTGAGTGAGACTATAGCTTCTAAGGAGGGGGCTTGGTCTGGGCTACGTCTATTCGCCAACTCGCGTAGCCTGGTCGACAGCATGAGTTTACAGGGCGCTGGGGTCTACCAGTTCTTGATTATCTTGCCAAGGTCATCTCTCATGTTGCCCGAGACAGCAAATATGAAGTCAATCAAAGCCCATATCCATACGGGTATGAGAAATAACCAGGCCGAGGCCGAATATCCATATGGTGGCCCATCCCAGGACACCCAGTACAAGCATTACCACTGCCGTCCCGATCTTGCCTGTATAGAATCGATGTGCACCGAACTGACCCAGGAACCAGGCAAATAATGACGTGGCCAGCCTTGACTTCGAGGACACATCTGCCTCTTCTATCAGCCTTGCGCCACAACTGGCGCAGAACGCCGAGTTATCTGCTGTCTCCTTGCCACACTTCGGACAGAACATCTCTTCCCTCCTAAGCAGTCATCTGCAAGATGCACTGCGGCATTATACCACTGCAACCTCACCTTGGATACAAAAGGAAGGATCCACACATAACGGATGGCCTCGGTCAGCACAACCTATCTCAGGTAAGGCATGACAAGAGACCACCCAGTGAGAAGGTTGAGCATCTTGAGGCAGAGTACTGAGCAAGTACAGGAGTGGGCCCGCCCGGATTCGAACCAGGGACCAACCGGTTATGAGCCGGCCGCTCTGCCGCTGAGCTACGAGCCCCTTTGTGAACGCATGTCAGCCCATCGTTTCAGGCTTCCGTTTTTTCTGCCTCTCGTCCTCTGCAGGTGCGAATGCAGGAGTCAAGTCCGTAGACTCTCTAACATATACAACCTGGTCCTTGTTGACGGCAACGAAATCGAATCTCGATTCGATGTTGAGAAGTTCGGGTGTAATGCTAACGTTTGTCAGTGGCAGGAACCTGTTATGGCCTTCAAGGTAGTCCGCCAGTTGTTCCCATATTTCGGCATGCATCTGGCCGACAAGGTCATACGGTGGCACGTGCACCTCGGTCCCCACTGATTTCTTGGTCACTTTCATCAACTCTGCGACGCCTGTTTCAGGCTGTCCTCCACTTATCTCGGCAACAAAAAGGATATTGGCTTTCCTGATATGGGTAGATGCCAGATGCTTCTGGCCCCCTCTTGTGAAAGACACCTTGACATCTGTAAGAAACACGAAGTCCTTAGCATTAACCATACGGGATTGCGGTGAATCAGCCACAGGACTCCGGTTAAGACCCTTGTTAAGGACATCCAGAAGACGCTGGTCATGCGGACGATAGATATATCCTATTGCTGTAAGATTGGGCGTGCACACTGCCACGCCCGCCGGCCTGACCTGGTCATCACTCCGCGAGTGTCCGCCATTCTGTCTTGAAGCTTCTGGCGTTGCACGAGTCCCCATCAGTACCCCACCAAGTGCATACTATCCACCCCAACTCCTCGGCAAGAAAGCA